>JAYUAH010000289.1:0-11257 GCA_043741415.1 Betaproteobacteria bacterium | reverse complement strand
CAGTCTGCAAAATAGCAAACCGGCCCGATATGCATCTCAGGCCCTTCCCTCATGCTTTGCGCGCACGCTCCCCGGGCAGTTGTATGCCCGCATCGGCCGATTGCGCCGCCGGCCGCACGCTGGTGTAACCGGCGTTGGTGGTGTAGATGACGACCATGCGGCTATCCGCGGCGGCCTTGATCCCATGCGGCAATCCGGCCGGCAGACTCACCAGGCTGCCCGGCGCCATCGGCACATCATCTAAATGTTCGAAGGTAATCGCGCCGCGGCCCTCAACACAAAATATGACTTCGTCATCATTGGGATGCACATGAAAGGGGGTGACCTGCCCGGGCTCGTAGCAGTTCATGCGCGTGACGAAGTCTTTCGATTCGAGCAAAGACTGATTGACGCGCGCTGCGGGCGAATACTTCGTCAGGTCATGGATGTTGAGCGATTGGACGGTGCCGTTGGTTGCCATAGTGCTTGTCTCCGTTTTAATTTAGTTCGCCTTCACCCCCGCAGCCTTAACCACCGGCCCCCACTTGTCGAGTTCAGCGCGGATGAATGAGCCGAATTCGTCCGGCGTGCCGCCCGCTGTTTCGATGCCCGCGACCGCCAGCCGGTCTTTCACGTCTTGCAGGGCGAGTACGCGCCGCGACTCGGCATTGAGTTTCGCGATCACAGGCTTAGGCGTGCCGGCAGGCGCCAGCAGCCCGTACCAGACGCTGCCGTCGACGCTGCCCAACCCGAGCTCCTTCAGGGTCGGGATGTCGCTAAACGCCGCGAGCCGCGCGGCGCCGGTGACAGCGAGCGCCTTGACACGGCCCAACTTGATGAACGCCTGGTGGCCGGCGATCGCGTCGAACATGATGGGCACTTCCCCGGAGGCGACAGCAGGCGCGCCGGTGCCGCTGCCTTTGTAGGGAATGTGCGGGCTCGGAATGCCGGTCACGATTTTAAACAACTCACCGACGAGGTGCGGCGCACTGCCCGTGCCGGGCGAGGCAAAGCTGATGCTGTCCGGCTTCGCCTTGGCAAGCGCGATCAACTCATTCACCGATTTCACCGGCAACTGCGCATTGACGATCAGGAATACCGGCATGGTCCCGGAAAGGATGATGGGCGTGAAATCCTTCACCGGGTCGTACGGCAGGTTGGTATAAACGTGTGGGCCGATACCGTGCGTGGTGATGCCAGCCTGCAGCAGGGTGTAGCCATCGGGCGCAGCTTTGGCGACGACGTTGGTCGCGATCACGCCGCCAGTGCCGGCGCGGTTGTCGACCACGACGGTTTGTCCGAGTGCATCACCGAGTTTATGCGACATTACGCGCGCGAGCAAGTCCGCGCCGCCGCCGGCCGGCACAAACACCACCACGCGCACTGGGCGGTTCGGATAGGCCGGCTGGGCGTGGCCGGCGAAGCCGCAAGCGAGCTCCATTGCGACAGGTATCCAGGTGAAACGGTGGTTCATTTTTTTGTCCTCTGTTAATGGGCTCAACCGAGTGCGCCCGCGGCGCGCAACTGTTCAATTTCATCCGCACTGGCGCCGAGCCAGTCCGTCAACACGGCAGCGGCGTGTTCACCGAGCTTGGGTGCGGCGCTGCGATACTGTACCGGTGTGGCGCTCAAGCGGATCGGGTTGCCGACGCCGGCAACTTTGGTGCCGTCGCTGCGTTCGAGTTCGATCTTGAGGCCGCGCTCGCGCGCTTGCGCCATCTCGAACACCTGCTTCAGATCGTTGATGCGTCCGTTCGGCACGCCGCCGGCATCGAGCCTGGTGGCGAGGTCATCAACCCTGCCCGCCGCGAAGGTGTGCCGTAACTCGTCGAGCGCGAATTCGCGATTGATCTGGCGCAAGGATGGCGAGGTGAGCCGCGCGTCGGTTGCCAAGTCGTCGCGCGCGAGCGCCTTGCACAAGGCTTGCCATTGCGAGTTGTTGCCGCAGGCGACAATCAAATGACCATCCGCACATTGGAAGGTTTCGTACGGCATCATGATGCCGCCGGAGGATGTGCCTTGGCGGGTCGGCACCTTGCCGGTTTGGAAATAGCCTGCCGCCTGATGCGTGCTGAGCGCCGCGACGGTGTCGAACAGCGCCATGTCGATATGCTGGCCAAGCCCACTGGCATCGCGCTCGCGCAGCGCCGCGAGTATGGCGATGCCTGCGTAGAGCCCGGTCGACAGATCGACAATGGAGGCGCCGATTTTCATCGGCCCGCCGCCGGGCATGCCGTCGGGATGCCCGGTCACGCTCATCAGTCCGCCGACGCCCTGAAAAATATAGTCGTAGCCCGGCCGCACGCGCAGCGGCCCGGTCTGGCCGAAGCCGGTGATCGAGCAATACACCAGCCGCGGATTGAGCGCCGAAAGCGTCGCGTAATCCAGCCCGCGCCGCGCGAGGTCACCGACCTTGTAGTTTTCGATCAGCACGTCCGCTTCACGCGCGAGCCGGCGCGTGAGCGCTGCGCCCGCATCGTTTGCAAGATCGATCGCGATCGAGCGTTTGTTGCGATTGGCGCTGCTGAAATAAGTGGAATCGCGTGTCGGCTCGCCGTGTTCGTCGGGCAGCCACGGCGGGCCCCACGGACGTGTGTCGTCGCCAACGCCGGGGCGCTCGATCTTGACCACATCGGCGCCGAGGTCGGCCAGCGTCTGCGCGCAAGTCGGACCGGCGAGCACCCGCGAAAGGTCGAGCACGCGCAGGCCTGCAAGGGCGGGACGGCGGGTCTGGGCTGGAGCAGGTGAGGACATGGTGTTCAGAAGGTCAGGTTGCAGCAGCGGGATGCAGATTTATCACGATCGGTATGGCGTCAGACATACTGAGACAATTAAAAGGACGAAGCGGGCCAGGACGCGATATCGTCAACCTTTCCAGAATCGATTTTTGCCCGCCGCTACTCACGCGGTCTTGCGCTGCACCTGCTGCGCCGTGGGCACTTCGAGCAGCCTCATGAACGCCCGCACTGATGTTACGGTCTCGAATTGATCGAGGGCTTGCGCGATTCTTGCTACTTGTGAGGCGGGCAGTACGCTGGCCGCGCAATCTTCGAACTTAGTCTTGAGCAGCGCGGGCGGAATCGGGTTCGCGGCGGTTCTACCGAGCGGAGCCAGCACGCGTGAGGCAACGCTACGCCCATCCTTGAAGGTGATTTTTACTTCTGCCGCATGGCTCTCGCCGGGTTCGAACTGTCCTGCGAGGTGCGGTGTTGCGTGTACCCGCGCCAGCACGTTTTGCATCGCCGGTTCGTGCAGGGCCTGTTCATCAAAATGGCGCAGCAGCACGCTGCCGTCGAGCAGCGCGCGGCCTACGCAATACTGCACGCTGAACTTGGCCTCGAGTGCGGTTTGGGGTTGTGGGCGATCAGTGTGTGGCAGGCGTGCCGGCGCGGTCCATGAATCGACGCGCGCAATGTCATCGGCCTTGAACGGGCCGTGTTCACGCACCAGATTGAGCGCCGCTTCCACCGCGGCGTGCGTGCTGTAGCAGCACGGATACAGTTTGTACGCGGCGCCCGGCTCCACAATATCCAGCGGCGCGCCCCAGCCTTCGAGCACTTTCTCGGGGTGAAACTTGCCGGGGCCGTTGAACAAATTGAAATAGCCCTGCTTGTGCGCAAACGCGTCGGCGTTCGCGGTGAACCCTTTGCGCGCGAGCAGTGCCGCCATCAGCCCGCCGCGCGCGCATTGCCCCACGTGCAGCGATTTCACCATGGTGCCGAAATTGGCCTTGGTGCCTGCCGCCAGCGAGGTGCTCAACGCCAGCGCGGTGGTGGTTTGCTCCACCGTCAGATTCAGCAAGCGCGCGCACGCCGCCGCTACTGCGAATACACCCACGGTGGACGTCGGATGCCAGCCAGATTCGTAGTGCATGGGATGCACGGCGCGCCCGATCTGCGAACCGGTTTCGAAGCCCGCCGTGTGCGCCACCAGCACATCCTGTCCGCTGCAATTGAAAGCTTCCGCCGCCGCCAGCAGCGCGGGCACCATGATCGCGGACGCATGGCCGCCCATGTGGGCGCCGCCGTTGTCGTAATCGAGCACGTGCGCGGCGACACCGTTGATCAGGGCTGCATCCAGTGCGCTGGTTCGACTGGCCGTGCCCAGCACCAGCGCATCACCGCCACTGATTTGCACGCCAATTACGTCCGCTATTTTCATCGGCGCGTCTTCCGCCACGCCGGCGAGCGCGCAGCCCAGCGTATCCATCACGCCGATGCGGCTTGCGTCGAGCGCGGCCTTGGGTAAATTGTCCGCGCGCATTGCGACGATGCGCTCTGCCAGTTGTTGTGCGAGTGTCATGCAAATCTCCGCTGACGAAGTGTGAATATGAAGATGCTTCATTATAGTAGGATAGCGTGAGACAACGTGCGCAGCGTCCAACCATGACCATCGAACTTAAGACCACCCTCGTCGTCATTTTGACCTGCGCCATTTTGGCCGCCGGTCCGGCTGCCGCACAAAACTACCCGGCCAAGCCGGTGCGCATCACCGTACCGTTTACCGCGGGCGGGCCCAACGATTCCGCAGCGCGGCCCATCGCGCAAAAATTGCAGGAGCTGCTCGGCCAGCCGTTCGTCGTTGATTACCGTGCCGGCGCCGACGGCATTATCGGCACGGACTATGTGGCGAAATCGCCGCCGGACGGCTACACCCTGCTGCTCATTTCATCGTCGTTTACCATCAACACTGCCACCCACGCGAAGCTGCCGTACGACGCGGTGCGGGATTTTGCGCCGGTCAGTTCGATAGTGACCAGCGATATCATTTTTGTGGTGAACCTGGTGGTGCCGGCGCATACGGTGAAAGAGTTTGTGGCGTTGGCAAAAGCCAGGCCAGGACAACCTGTCTATGCGTCCTCCGGTGTTGGCGGCTCGTTACACCTCGCGGGGGAATTGCTGTCAGCCGCCACGGGAATCAGGATGGTGCACGTGCCGTACAAAGGCGCGATTCTGGCATTGACCGATGTGATGGGCGGCCACGTCGATGCGATGTTCGTCGCCGCGCCCGCGGCGATTCCCCAAGTCAAGGCGGGCAAGGTGCGCGCGCTGGGTGTAATCAGCCGGCGGCGTGCGCCAGCGTTGCCCGAGGTGCCGACGTTTGTGGAGGCGGGCTTTCCGGAGGTGATCGTCGATTCGCGTTACGGCTTGCTGGCGCCGGGAGCTACACCGCGCGAGGTCATCACGCGGCTCAACGCGGCGATGGTCAAAGCGCTCGCCGCCCCCGATGTGCGCGAACGCTACGCCGTGATGGGCATGGAAGCGGTGAGTGCCTCGCCACAGGAATACGCCGATCATTTGCGCACTGAGATGGTGAAGTTGAAAAAAGTCGTGACGGCGGCAAAAATGCCGCTGCAGTGAGGCGAGCGGCGTCCGCCGCATGGCGCTATGATTAACGGAAACGCTGAACAAGTCCTTCGACAGGCTCAGGACGAACGGCGACTAAAATGGCGGTTCGCCCTGAGCCTGTCGAAGGGTAAAGAGAGGAGCCGAACATGCCCTATATCCAGTCCGACGGTGCACGCCTTTACTACGAAGAAGCCGGCACAGGCACGCCAATAGTTTTCGCGCACGAGTTCTCCGGCGATCTGTGGAGTTGGGAAAAACAGATACAGCATTTCAGCCGCCGCTATCGTTGCATCGCTTTCAACGCGCGCGGCTATCCGCCTTCGGAAGTGCCGACGGTGCTGTCGCGTTATTCACACCAGCACGCGGCGGACGATGTTGCGATAGTGATGCGTCACCTGAAAGTAAGCAAGGCGCACATCATCGGTTGTTCGATGGGCTCGCGCACCACGCTGGATTTCGGACTGACCTATCCGCGCATGGCGTTGTCGCTTACCATGATCGGCATCGGCAGCGGTGGTGATCCGCGCAACAAGGCGGCGTTCCGGCGCGACGCCGAGGCGCGGGCGCGTTTGTATGAAGAGGGCGGGCTCGCCGAGGTGTTAAAGGGACTGCGCGTGGCGGCGAACCGTGTGCAACTCAAGCGCAAGAATCCACGAGCGTTCGAGGATTTCTGCCGGCGCTTCATGCAGCACTCGGCCGAGGGTTGCGCCCACATCACCCGCCGCGTGATGGCGCGCCGCGCATCACTCTTCGAAATGGAGAAACCGTTGCGCGCGCTGAAAGTGCCGTCGCATGTGATCGTCGGTGACGAGGATCCCGGCGCGATCAGCTCGGGGCTGTTCATGAAACAAATCAGTCCGGCGGTGCGCCTGTCGATCATCGCCGCCACCGGTCATTTGGTGAATTTGGAGGAACCGGATTTGATGCACGGGCTGACCGAAGATTTTTTTGCACTGGTCGATTCGAAACAATGGCGGCCGCGCGGCCAGTGAGCGCGGGCCAATACAAAATGGAATACCAATCCATCCTCGACCGCATCCACGCGGCGGTGAAACCCATCATCGGCACCGGCGCGGTCGCGAGCTATATTCCTGAGCTCGCCAAAGTCTCGCCGTCGCACTTCGGCATGGCGATTGTCGATCTCAAGGGCAACGTCTATCGTGCGGGCGACGCCGATATGCCGTTTTCGATACAGTCGATTTCGAAGCTGTTCGGCTTGACGCTGGCGTTTCATCTCGAAGGCGATTCGCTGTGGTCGCGTGTGGGGCGCGAGCCGTCGGGCACGCCGTTTAATTCGCTGGTGCAACTGGAGCAGGAGCGCGGCAAGCCACGCAACCCGTTCATCAACGCCGGCGCGCTGGTGATTACCGATATGCTGCTCACGCACTACGCGGCGCACGGCGGCGCCGAGAATGCGCTGATCAAATTTATTCGGAAGCTGAGCAACAACGCGGATACCGGCTATAGCCGAGCGGTAGCGGCGTCGGAGCAGTGCACCTCGCACCGCAACGCGGCGATGGCGAATTTCATGAAGAGTTTCGACAATCTCAACAACAGCGTCAATGACGTGATCGAAGCCTATTGCCGCGACTGCGCGATTGAAATGAGCTGTGTCGATGTAGCGCGTGCGGTGACGTTTCTCGCCAACGGCGGCGTAGTGCCGTGGTCGGGCGAAAAAATTCTCGATGCCAGTTCCGCCAAGCGCATCAACGCGCTGATGCTCACCTGCGGCACCTACGATGCGGCAGGCGATTTCGCGTTTCGCGTGGGGCTGCCCGCAAAAAGCGGCGTGGGCGGCGGCATTGTGGCGTTGATGCCCGGCGAGTGCGGCATCTGTGTGTGGAGCCCTGCGCTGGAGGCTAGCGGCAACTCCTACGCGGGCTCTATCGCGCTGGAGATGTTGACGACAATGACGGGGCGCTCTATTTTTTAGCGAACAAAAATATTGTTTTAAAATAAATACTTACGATAATTCTCGCTATAAGCGGAATTTTGCTTGCCGTGCGCTGTTGAACGAACAGTAAGGGGTGAACCGCCTGTGCCACAGCGCCCGGTTATAAAATGAGGTAACAGACAGCGGCCGCCGAGCGGCAGGCAAGGCTGGAAAGGATTAAACCATGCATCGATCACGTCGCTGGTTACTCAAGGCAATTTCTTCGATGGCGTACTTCACGGCCACCGGCGCTATTGCCGAATCCGAATTCGACAAGGCCTACGGCCCGCACTACGCGCCTTCAGGGTCGGAACGTTTTCCGCTGCGGCTTCGTGAATTCCCGGGTGAGCGCAGCGCGCTCGGGCAATTGCGCGACTGGAACACCATCGCCATCAATGCCAGTGGACTGGATCACACGCCGGTCGCGCCCGGCGACGC
Source organism: Betaproteobacteria bacterium (assembly GCA_043741415.1). Classification (GTDB taxonomy): domain Bacteria; phylum Pseudomonadota; class Gammaproteobacteria; order Burkholderiales; family SG8-41; genus UBA5216. Next base: position 3,559 of record JAYUAH010000289.1, on the reverse strand, counting down.
GCGCGTTTTTGGTGAACAACTGGGGCCGCACCGCTCGAGCCGGGCGATGGCGATCGTACACATTGCGCTGTTCGATGTGGCCAACGCGATCGACGGCGACTTCGAGAGTTACACCGGCATGGCACCCGCGCCACGACGTACCGCCATGGAGGCGGCCATTGCGCAAGCCGCACACGACACGCTGGTGAGTTTGTTTCCCTCGCAAAAACTTTCGTTCGACGCGTTGCTTGCCGAAGACCTCGCGGCCGTGCGTGAGGGCGAAGCCAAAAACAATGGCATCGCCACCGGCAAGCGCGCCGCGGCAGCGATACTGGCGCGGCGCGCCAGCGACGGTTCGCAACATGCCGAGGCGCGCGTGGGCGTCGATTACATTCCCGCCAATGCCAATGCGCCCGGCATCTGGCGCCAGGATCCCATCAGCCGTGTGCCGCTGGCGATGGGTGCGCGCTGGAGCGGGGTGACGCCCTTTGTCATGCCGGCGGCCGCAAGCTTTCGCGCGCCGCCCCCGCCCGCGCTGACGAGCAGCGCCTATGCCGCCGCCTATGCCGAGGTAAAACAGGTGGGCGGCGATGGCATCACGACAGCAACGCAACGCACGCCAGCGCAAACCTTCATCGGCACCTTCTGGGCCTACGACGGCACACCCAGCCTGTGCGCGCCGCCGCGGTTATACAACCAGGTCGCGCGCACCATCGCCGATCGCCGGCACGCCGAGGTGATGGAGTTGGCACGCCTGCTGGCCTTGATCAACGTCGCCATGGCCGACGCCGGCATTGCGATATGGGACAGTAAATATTTCTACAAACTCTGGCGGCCGGTAACCGGCATACGCGAATCCGATGCGGGCACCGGCCCTAGCGGCTTGGGCGACGGCGATGCTGCCACCCTCGGCGACCCGCTGTTCACGCCGTTGGGCGCGCCCGCCAGCAATCTCACCGGCCCGAATTTCACGCCGCCGTTTCCCGCTTATCCCTCCGGGCACGCCGGCTTCGGCGCTGCGCTGTTTCACACGCTGCGCCTGGTTTTTCGCAGCGACAACGTCCCGTTCACCTTCGTCTCCGATGAATACAACGGCCACACGCGCGACAACAGCGGTACGCTGCGACCGCTGATCCCGCGGCATTTTTCCACCTTGAGCGAAGCGGAAGAAGAGAACGGCCAAAGCCGCATGTATCTGGGCATCCACTGGGCCTTCGACAAAACCGAAGGCATCGCGATGGGGCGCCAAGTGGCGGAATATGTGTTCACGCACGCATTCAGGCCGCTGCATTCGCGTCACGGGGGCGGAAACGACGCGTAGGCGGCATACAACAACGTGCGCGCCAGCAACGCTTCAAGTATTCCCTTGGCGTAGGTATCTGCACATCAAAGAAATCCCCTCTCCCCGAAAGCGGGGCGAGGGGATTGTATAGTGGAAGATGTGTAGCTATCTATGCCCGGAGAGGTCTGTTCACCTCAAGCGTTGCCGACCTTGAATCCGTAAAGCTTCGCCGCGTTGGTGCACGTCATTTTCACGCGGTCCGCATCGGACACATCGGTAAAGTCGTGCGCGATGCTGTCGCGCGATTTCGGCCAGGTGGAATCCGTGTGCGGGTAGTCGGACGACCACATCAGGTTTTCCACGCCCATAGCCTCGCGGTTGAACACGCCCACACGATCGACGATGAAAGAGGCCGACACATTGCGATGAAAATATTCGCTCGGTTTTAGCTTGGTGTGGATGCCGTTCTGAATCGCATAACGCTCATGGCCGCGGTCGACGCGCTGCAGCAGCCACGGCAGCCAGCCGGTGTCGGCTTCGGCCAGCACCAGGCGCAGGTGCGGGTGACGGTCGAGCAGCGTGCTGGTCAAAATTTCGCCGAGGGTGAGCATCACCTCCATCGGGTTTTCGGGGTAGCGCGCTGCGCCGCGCGTACCACGGTCGAAGCGGTAGTTGGGCTTGCGGTTGCTGGTGAGCGTGTGAATGCTGATCGGTGCGCCGATTTCCGCCGCTGCCGCCCAGAACGGATCGTAGCGCGCGTCGCTGTACTCGGTGCCCTCCGGCGGCACCGCGGCGATCATCGCGCCGCGCAGTCCGAGTTTGGTCCAGTGTTGCAGCGCCTTCACCGCCTGATCGACGTTGTACACCGAAATCAGCGCGAGACCCACCAGCCGATTGGGTGCGTGGCCGCACATCTCCGCAAGCCATTCGTTGTAGGCATTGAACGAGGCTTCCTGCAACGTGGCGTCGGGCAAGGCATAGAGATTCATCGCGTAAGTGGCGTAGAGCACTTCGCCGGAGACGCCGTCGATGTCCTGATCTTTGAGCCGCTCCACCGGATCGTAGCCGCCCGGCCGCAGATCTTTGTGAGCCACGTTTTTAAAGTTGACTAGATCTTCTTTTGCAATGCCCACCGCGGCGATGCTGTCGATGGCCCGGGGCGCAATGCCGTCGCACACAAAAAAAGTGCCTGGCTTGCCCTGATAATCGGGCACGAAGCGCGGCCCATTTTTGCGAAATTTTTTATCCAGCCGCGTCGCCCACAAATTGACCGGTTCGAACACATGCGAATCCGCGGAAAGAATGGTGCTGTCGGTCATAGTCATAAACGCCTCCGTTGAATATGAATTTGAAATCAGATTACAACGCTGCTTCCCACAAATGCCGAAGTCATTGTATCGGCAAATTGCTCTGCGGGTGTCTGCCCGTGACTACGGAGCAGCAACCGGGCAGTCTCGAATCGTGTACGCCGCCATAACAAAATATTGTTTAAAAACAAATACTTACGATATCTACTGATTGGCCTGAACAATCGCGCGCTCGCGCGCCGGCATCTCGCTGCATCAAACCGCGTTGCGCATCAACTCACTGCGGCTCAATCTTCGCCGCGCGTATCGCCTTCTCAAAAAAAACGTAATCGCGTTCAATGAATGCGGCGAATTCTTCCGGCGTGCTACCGATGGGCCGCAAGCCCGCCTCGGTGATGCGCGTGCGCATCTCCGGCATTTTAAGAGTGCGCACGATTTCAGCGTTCAGCCGCGCGATGCGTTCGGGCGGTGTGCCGGCGGGCGCCCACAGCGCCTGCCAGCCCGGCGTGTCCACCTGCGGGTAGCCGTGCTCGGCAAACGTCGGCACTTCGGGCAACGTAGGCGCGCGCACCGGCCCGCCGAGGGCGATGGCGCGTACGCGCCGCGCCTGTATCGACGGCCCAATTTGCGAAATGCTGGGCAACATCACCTCGATATGCCCACCCAATAAATCGTTTTGCGCGAGGCCAGCGCCTTTGTACGGCACGTGGATGAGTTTGATATTTGCCGCTGCCATCAGCATTTCAATCCCCACGTGCGTGATGTTGCCCACGCCGGCGGTGCCGAAATGCAGGCTCCCCGGCTTGGCCCGCGCCAGCGCAATAAACTCCGGCAGCGTTTTCGCGGGCAGCGATGGATGCACCACCAGCACCTGGCCGTACGACAGCGTGATTTGCGATATCGGCGCGAAATCCCGCCGCGCGTCATACGGCAGCTTGCGTATCAGCAGCGTATTCGTGTTGTGCGAGCCGGTGGTGTAAAGCAGTGTGTA
>JAYUAH010000288.1:0-4870 GCA_043741415.1 Betaproteobacteria bacterium | reverse complement strand
GTGGTAAAGCCGATTTGATTGTTGATCACGATATGCACCGTGCCGCCGGTGCCATAGCCGCGCGTGCCCGCGAGGTTCAGCGTTTCCATCACCACGCCTTGCCCCGCCATCGAGGCATCGCCGTGGATCACCACCGGCAATACCTGATCGCCCACAAGATCTTTACGGCGGTGTTGACGTGCGCGCACCGAGCCTTCGACCACTGGATTGACGATTTCCAAGTGCGAGGGGTTGAACGCGAGCATCGCGTGCATGGGCCCGCCGGGCGTCATGATGTTGGATGACTGCCCGTCGTGATACTTCACGTCGCCGGCCAGCACTTCGGGGTTTTGCTTGCCCTCGAACGAGGAGAACAAATCTTTGGGCATTTTGCCCAGCGTGTTCACCAGCACGTTGAGGCGCCCGCGGTGCGCCATGCCGATCACCAACTCCTGCACGCCGGCGGCGCCTGCGCGCTGCAACAGGTTGTCGAGCAGTGGGATCAGTGCATCGCCGCCTTCGAGCGAGAAACGCGTTTGACCCACGTATTTCGCATTGAGGTATTTTTCCAGCGTCTCGGCGGCGGTGAGCCGCTCGAGCAAATGTTTTTTGTATTGCGCGTCGTAACTGGGCAGACCCAGCGACGGTTCCATACGCTCCAACAACCAGCGCTTTTGCGGGATATCCGAGATGTACATGATCTCGACACCGATCGAACGGCAGTAGGTATCTTTCAGGCGCTGCAGAATATCGCGCAGCGTGGCCTGCGACGGCCCATGCAACGTACCGGTGTTGAATACGGTTTCGAAATCCGCTTCGCTAAGGCCGTAAAATGCAGGGTCGAGTTCGGGAATCGCCGGCTTTTCGATACGCTGCAGCGGATCGACATCGGCGTGGCGGCAACCCTGAAAGCGATAGGCAGCAATAAGCTGCAACACCGAAAACTGCTTTTGGAAGTTCGGCGAGGCAGTCGATGCTGCGGGACGGCTTTCGCGTGCCAGCGCGGCAAAGCGCTTTTGCACGGCAGCATGCGACACGTCACGCGGACCATCGTCGAGCGTTTGCAGTTCGTCGAAATAGCCGCGCCAGCGCGGCTCCACCGATTGCGGGTCATCGAGGTACGCTTCATACAGCGCCTCAATAAACGGCGCATTGGAACCAAACAGGTACGAGTTACCCTGGAGCTCTTTCATCATCATGGCACCTATATTTCAATAAATTGCGTTAGGCGCTGAATGATTCGTGCGAGGCACAAAGCGCGAGGCCGCCCCTCACGCTTCACACCTCACCCTTCACGCCTGACGCATCACTTGCGCTTGGTCATCGGCACAAAATCGCGCCGGGCGGCCCCGGTGAACAACTGGCGCGGACGGCCGATCTTGGCATCCTTGTCACCCAGCATCTCATTCCACTGCGCGATCCAGCCCACGGTACGCGCGAGCGCGAAAATCGCGGTGAACATCGGCACGGGGATATTCAGTGCCTTGTAAACGATGCCGGAATAGAAATCGACATTCGGATAAAGTTTGCGCTTGATGAAGTAATCGTCTTCGAGCGCCACTTTTTCCAGCGCCATCGCCAACTTGAACAGCTTGTCATCTTTGAGGTCGAGTGTTTCAAGTACCTCGTGGCAGGTTTGCTGGATCAACTTGGCGCGCGGATCATAATTTTTGTACACGCGGTGACCGAAACCCATCAGCATGGCGTGATCTTCCTGCGCTTTTACCTTTTGGATGAAAGCCGGAATGTTTTTTACGTCGCCAATCGACGCCAGCATTTTCAACACAGCCTCATTCGCGCCGCCATGTGCCGGGCCCCACAGCGCGGCGATACCAGCCGAGATACAGGCAAACGGATTGGCGCCGGTCGAGCCTGCCAGGCGCACGGTCGACGTCGAAGCATTTTGCTCGTGATCGGCGTGCAGAATTAAAATGCGTTCCATCGCACGCGTGAGCACGGGATTCGGCACCCACTCTTCGCACGGCGTGCCGAAGGTCATGTACAAAAAGTTTTCCACATACGACAAATTATTACGCGGATACATGAACGGTTGACCCGTCGTGTACTTGTAGGTCATCGCGGTAATCGTCGGCAGCTTGGCGATCAAACGGAAGGCCGAAATTTCACGGCTGCGTGCGTCGTTGATGTCAATCGAGTCGTGATAGAACGCCGACAGCGCACCCACCACGCCGCACATCACCGCCATCGGGTGCGCATCGCGACGGAAGCCACTATAGAAGCGCGCCAGTTGTTCGTGCACCATGGTGTGCCGGGTGATGGTGCCGGCAAAGGTATCGAGCTCCTTCTTGTTCGGCAGCTCACCATTCAATATCAGATAAGCGGTTTCAAGAAAGCTGCAGGTATCGGCCAACTGTTCGATCGGATAGCCGCGATATTGCAGGATGCCTACATCGCCATCGATGTAGGTAATGCTCGAACGGCAGCTTGCGGTAGACATAAAACCCGGGTCATAAGTGAACATGCCGGTCTTGCCATAGAGGGCACGCACGTCGATGACGTCCGGGCCTTCGTTGCCGCCGTAAATCGGGAAGTCCACCGAAGGCTTGCCGTCGCTAAATGAAAGCGTTGCCAGTTTCTCGCTCATGCCATTCTCCAGTTAAGTCGTGTTAATCGATTGCAGTAAATATTACGCGCTACGCATCATTTCGAGCACGCCGCACAAGCTTTGGTTCACCGGTTCCGCCCGGCCCATGGCCATGTCCAGCAGATCGGTATCTTCATACGCCAGCAATTCCTTGAAACTTTCTACTTCGCTTGCGCTCAATTGGTCGAGATGCTGCTCCACAAACCGCTCCAATACCAAATCCAATTCCAGCAAACCGCGGCGGCAATTCCACTTGATTCTATCGCGGTCACTCACAGTCAGTTGCTCAAACCGTGCGCTTGACCAACAAATCCTTGATCTTGCCGATGGCCTTGGTCGGATTCAGGTTCTTAGGGCATACATCGACGCAATTCATGATCGAATGGCAACGGAACAAACGGTATGGGTCTTCGAGATTGTCCAAGCGCTCATTGATCGACTGATCGCGCGTGTCGGCAATGAACCGATACGCTTGCAGCAAGCCCGCAGGCCCCACAAATTTGTCCGGGTTCCACCAGAACGACGGGCACGACGTCGAGCAGCAGGCGCATAAAATGCACTCATACAGGCCATTCAATTCTTCACGGTCTTCCGGCGACTGCAGGCGCTCCCGCTCCGGCGGCGGCGTGTCGTTTACCACATACGGTTTGATCGAATGGTATTGCTTGAAAAACTGCGACATATCGACGATCAAATCGCGGATCACCGGCAAGCCCGGCAACGGGCGGATTTCTACTGGCTCGCGCACATCCGCGAGCTTGGTAATACACGCGAGACCGTTCTTGCCGTTAATGTTCATCGCATCCGACCCGCACACGCCTTCGCGGCAGGAACGGCGAAACGAGAACGTATCGTCCTCCATTTTGATGCGCACCAGCGCATCGAGCAGCATGCGGTCGGTCGGCTCCATCGCGACATCGTAAAACTGCATGCGCGGCTTGGCGTCGACGTCGGGGTTGTAGCGGTAGATGTTAAAACGCATTATAAGTCCTTGATTCTTTTTGCTTATTTTACTTAGTACACACGTGCTTTAGGTTCGAACGATGCCACCGTCATCGGCTTCAATTGCACCGGTTTGTAGTCGAGACGATTGCCTTCTTTGAACCACAAGGTGTGTTTCATCCAATTCACGTCGTCGCGATTCGGAAAATCGCTGCGGTCGTGTGCGCCGCGCGACTCTTGCCGGGCGTTGGCTGAGAGCATCGTAGACGTCGCGACTTCGATCAGGTTATCCAGTTCCAGTGCTTCGACCCGCGCGGTGTTGAACACCTTACTCTTGTCTTGTATGTACGTGCTCTCGGCGCGCTCGCCGACTGCGAGTATCTTGCTCACGCCTTCGGCCATACTGTCCGGGAAGCGGAACACGCCGCAGTGCAACTGCATGGTACGGCGCATTTCCGCGCCCACGTCGGCGACGCGTTCACCCGAGGTCGCGGAATCCAACCGCGCCAGACGCGCCAGCGTTTTGTCGGCGGCATCGGCCGATAAATCCTGCTGCGACTTCACATCCCCTGCAATATCTTTCACCACTTGTTCGCCGGCAGATTTGCCGAACACCAGCAAGTCGAGTAGCGAGTTGGTGCCTAACCGATTCGCGCCATGCACGGAAACACAGGCACATTCGCCGGCGGCATAGAGCCCTTTAACCACTCGCTCGCCGCCGCTGCCATCCGGCACCAGCGCTTGGCCGTGCACATTCGTCGGCACGCCGCCCATTTGGTAATGGCAGGTCGGCACCACGGGGATCGGATCAGTGGCCGGATCGACGTTGGCAAATTTCTTCGCGATTTCGCGTATGCCCGGCAAGCGCTTGTCGATGACATCCGCACCTAAATGTTCGAGCTTCAGCAAAATATAATCTCCGTCTTTGCCGGCACCGCGGCCTTCTTTGATTTCTGTAGCCATCGCGCGCGACACCACGTCGCGGCTGGCGAGGTCTTTCACGGTCGGCGCGTAACGCTCCATGAAACGCTCGCCGTTTTTGTTCCACAGGAAACCGCCTTCACCGCGCACGCCTTCGGTAATCAGCACGCCGGCACCTGCAACGCCGGTCGGGTGAAACTGCCAGAATTCCATGTCTTCGAGTGGAATACCGGCGCGCGCCGCCATGCCGAGGCCATCGCCGGTGTTGATAAACGCATTGGTACTGGCGGAATAAATACGCCCTGCGCCACCGGTCGCCAGCAGTGTGGCTTTGGCTTGCAGGATCATGACTTCGCCGGTTTCCATTTCCAGCGCGATCACGCCCAGCACATCGCCCTGCTGGTTGCGAATCAAATCCAGCGC
>JAYUAH010000287.1:0-4884 GCA_043741415.1 Betaproteobacteria bacterium | reverse complement strand
ATTTGTACGGCACATCGAGTATGTTCGCACCGCTTTTCAATTTAATCCATTCGCCGAGCAACTGCGTAATGCTGCCCGGGCCGGCCGAGGCATAGGTGAGGGCGCCGGGCTTCGCTTTGGCGAGCTGTAGGTATTCTTGCAATGTGATAGCCGCCACGCCGGGGTGAACCACCATCACCAGTGACGACAAACTAAAGTGCGCGACCGGCGCTAATTCGTGGTTAAGCCGGCAGCAGGCATTAGGATTCAGCAGGTCGTTGATCGCGTTATTGATCAGTGCCGACATCAGCGTATGGCCGTCGGCTTGCGCCTTGGCCGCTTGCTGGGCCGCAATGGCGCCGTTGGCACCCGGACGATTGTCGACGATGACGTGCTGACCGAGCGCTTCAGCGAGCTTGGGCGCGATTTGGCGCACACGCACATCGGGTGCGCTGCCGGCGATAGAGGGCACGATGATGCGGATCGGCTTGCTCGGAAAACTCTGCGCCAGCGCGTTGCCGGCGTTCACCACCAATGCCATACCCATAATCGTAGTCACAGAAAACGTTGTCACGGGCGACTCCATCGAACGCCGATTGCAGGCGGAACAACAATGTGACGCCACGGGTTGCAGCCGTCAAGAACTGCGTGATTCTCGATATACCAAAAAACTGCCGCCGCGACGTCCGCGACGGCAGTTGTGATACACCGCTTCAGCAGTGATTACCGATCGCGATCCCTATCTCTACCCCTGCCACCATCCCGCTCACCATCATCGTCTCTATCGCCATCCCGATCATCCGGCCGGCGGCACAGTAGCGGCGCCGGCGGCAGGCCGCCCACCGGCGCGGCAACGCCCCTATCCAGCCCGGCCTGCACCAGTCGCGCCAATTCACTTGCGGTGTCTTCGCACAGCAGCAGGCGATCCTCGACCATTTCGCGGATCGAATGCACGACGCGATTGTAATAGTGTGTGAAGGTCGGATAGCGCTCCTGCACCGACGCACGCGGGTCCCCCGTGGCAAGCCGTTCGGCCGCCGTTTTGGCGAAAGGAATCATCTGGCCCGATGATTCACAGCCGTCGTTCGCTTGCGGGCCTGCACGCAGCGCCCAGCCCGTATACGTGGCCAGCGGCACGCTCACATCGACCAGGCGCACGCCGGCGATATCGTTGCCATCGCGGTCTGTCCGCGGCACGTAGCTCGGATAGATCGGGCCATTCGCCGGATTGTCTTCAAACGGTGCCGTAATGACGGGGGGATTGATAGACGCGATGCCGGTGTCGTAAAACCCGGGGCCATAGTTGAACAGATAGCGTGTCGTTTTCAACCCGGTGTAGGTCACGCCGGGAATGCTGGGAAAGCCCACTTGCCACTGCGGCAGCGGCGGCACCAGCGTGCCGTCACGAAGCCTCGGCACCTGCGACTCGGGCGGCCGGGTGCGGCTGCTGGCCCACTGATCGAGTGCGACGAACAGCGCGCGCTGCACCGGTGCCGAGTTCAGCGGATTCAGAAACTGTTGGCATGCGCCTTTGGTGGCGGCATTGCCGACGCCATGCTGATGGCTGGAAATAAAATAGTTACGCGCCAACGGTGAATCTTCCAGATCACGGGTGCCTTGGGTATTGGTGTGCAGCAGTGAGGCCGCCTTCACCCAATACTCGTTCGCCGAATAAATCTCCATGCCCAGCGGGCAGGTGTTGGTTTCCATGCATTTGGCGTAGCGGCTGTCGACGTTGCCGGTAATGTGGTCCCTCGTGCGCACGTTGGCGAACGGGAACACACCCTCCACATACAGGTGATCCTGACGGTTACGCTCGGTGCGGCCCGGCTGCGAGAAGCGGTAGTTCATGTTGATGCCGTCGCCCGCTGCAATCCATTGCATCAGCCCATCAAACACTTTTTTGCCGTTCTCCGTCTGATTAAAACCCAGGTGGCGGAAGTCATTGAGTAAGCGTCCGGGTTGCGACACCACTTCGGTATAGATGTGCTGGATGTCACCTTTCAGCGGATTCGCGGTGCCGAAGTCGTCGGCAGCCTCATAACGCAGCCAGGCATTCCAGTCGCGCACGGCGGCAAAACCGAGTCCGTTCACGGTGGGGTCTTTGGCGGTGTAAGAGAACTCATAGATGTCGTTGGCAACGAAGTTTCCGCCCACCAAATTGATGGCCGTTCCCGTCGCGTTGTACGCCCAGCCGGCGTCGGGCACAGCCACCGGCGCGTCATTCAAATGTACGCGATGCGTGAGTTTGGCTTTAGTTTTATCCAACGATGCCGCCGGATAATTCAGCGCAAAAGTGTTCCCGGTGGTCACGATGTACTCGTAGGCCGGGCCGGTAATCGTCGAGCCGTCGGGATTTTTCGCAATCGGCAGTGTGATGGTGGTGCTGCCGCCGCCCGCAGGCGCCGACTTGTCCCACCCACTCCACACCATGGTGTAGCCACGCGGCATCAAGAACGTATTCGCGAGCACCGCAGGGTCGGTGATCGAACCGGGATCATTGCCGGCGGGAACGCGACCAAAGGTATCCCATGTTTTGCGGCCGCGGTTGGGCGGCTCGTACATCACGCGATGCGCGCCCTTGGTAAGGTCCATCGGTTTGAGGATGTAGAAATCGAACGAGTATTCAACGTTGCCGCGTGCATTGCGCGACGCGAGTTCGATGTCGACGATCACCGCGTTCTTGGGATCTAGCGGATCGACTTCGCCGAACGCTTTGCCCGTCAGCTTTTCGTATTGTCCGACACCTGGCCACGCATAGCCGCCGAATGTGGGGGACTCCTTGGTTACCGTGACTTTGGTAATGCGTGCATCCGCCGGTGCCGCGACAAACAGCGCAGCGGCGCACAATAAAGCGCGACCTATAGCAAAACCGTTACCGGGGCTGGGTATTCCTGAAATCTGACTCATCGAATCCTCCTTGGGGTGGGCGATGCTGCGGGCATTTGCCCGTATCGCGCTGTGGGCCGCCACTGAAAAGCCAGTCTGGTACAGGCAACCCGAGCGAGTTTGCAGACTAGACCTGAGCTACGGATGTGTCAACAATCTGCAAATGCACTTTGCATGAATTCCGCATGCTGACATCCGGGCAAGCAAAAAGCGCCGTGTGACGAGTGCTTGATGTCATTGAATTTCTTACCCGTATGACGAAAAAAAGCGAGGGGATTACCCTCGCTTTTTGGCACCGCTAGGCCAGCACTATTTCAGCACATTGCTCGCGTCGGCTGCGGCGATCAGCGCATCCGCATCTTCCTGCAGCAGGAATCCCTGCTGCACCGCCCTTTTTGTGGCTGCCGTCACTGCCGCAACATAGCCCGCGTGATCGGCATAACGTTCCACAAGCGACAATCTCGGATCGCCCGTGGCATCGCGCTCGGCCTTGGTTTTGGCAAATGGAATCATGCCGCCGACATAATCACAGATCTGATCTTTGTGGAACGGACGCGCACCACCGGCAGTGATGTTCCAGCCGAGGTAGGTTCCGAGCGGCGTGTCATTCAATACGACCGGCACGCCGCCGATTTCATTACCGTCGGCGTCCACGCGCGGCACCAGCATCTTGATCACCTGCTTGATGGGTGGCGGAATGTTCGTGGGCACGCCGGAGGCATCGCTCGGATCGAATTGAGAGCCCCAATCGTAGTCGAGCACGGGGTTGATGAAGCCGGGCTCAGGCACAGTAGCGCGCCAGCCTGCTGGCGCCGGCGTCAGCAGCGCCAACGAGGCCGACGGTATGGTCGGAAAACCCATCGCCGCCTTGTTGGCCTCGACCAGATCCGGTTTGCGCTTGCCATGACCTCTGCCGTCGCGGCGCTCGCCAAAGCGGTCGTCATCGTCATCATCGTCGTCTTTGTTCAACCGCGGCCACACGCTTTCCGGCGGACGCGTGCCGAGCATCACCCAATTGCGGAAGTGCACCCGCAACGCGTTGACGGTTTGCGTATGCGGCATCGGATTAGCCGGCAGTATGCCCGTGCCGAAATTATTGCCTGGACAGCTCGCACCGACTGTGGGTAATCCGACACCGGGAATACTCGTATCAAAACCACCCGCGCCACCGCCGTGGGTGCTGCTCGGGATGTAGTAGCGGCGAACATTGTTAGGCAACCGGATGTCTTTCTTTGCGTCCGTGCCTACCCATTCCGGCGTCAACTTCAATGCCCACACTTCGGCGGAACCGAAATGCTCTATGACCTTCGGACAGGTATGCGTCTCGTCGCAGCGGTCGAGTATGCCGCGCTTGGGCAGATGGCGCACATGATCCTGATACTCGGCCCACCATTGCGGGCCTTCGCTGCCCGCCTGATAAAGCTCCAGTACGCCGTCGGGTTGCGCCCAGCGGAAGTTCAACGCGATTCTGCGTCCGGCGATAATTGGCCATAGGCCGTCATGCACGCGGCGGCGCTGCGTTTCGTCCTCATTGAAGCCGAGATGCAGCCACCCTCTCAAGTAATTGCCCGACTGCGATACGCCGCGTGCAATGCTGTGCGAGATCTGACCCGCCACCGGATTCGGTGTGTTGAAATCATCCTGGGTCGCATGCTTGAAGAACGCGCCGACATCGCGCCACGCGGCAAAGCCTACACCGAGCACGTACGGATCTTTCGCGGTGTACACCACCTGATACAGCTTGTTCAGATCGAAGCCGGTCTTCAGGCAAATCTGCACCGGCAACGCGGTGAGCGGCAGCGGTGCGGCAAACGTGCCGCCGCCACAGAACTTCCAGTCGGCGCTGGCGATGGGTGTTTCGCCGGTGACCACGCCTTCCATCGACTCGTGATCGCGCGATACCAGAGTAGCCTTGGTGGTATCCAGACTCGCCGGCAGATAGGGCACAGGGTTGGTCTGCACAATCAGCGGCTGCGCGCCGAGACCGCTGCGATTGACGATGCGCCCGAACACCAG
>JAYUAH010000286.1:0-1998 GCA_043741415.1 Betaproteobacteria bacterium | reverse complement strand
CGCATACACCGCGTCAAACAAACCCTCCAGCCGCGGGTGTGTGCCGCGCAAACTGTCAATCACCGATTTAGCCCAATCAAAGTATTCGATCTGGCGCTTCAGCGGCCAGCGCGCGGGCGGATTGGCTGCCACATCGCGCAGGTTGCAAATCTTATCGGCCAACTTCACCAGCCGCGCTTTGCGCGTGAGATGCGGGCCGTGTTTGATTTGCAACTCTTTGCGCTTGCGTTTCTTGAGCGATTTGTTGTCGGTGACTTCCATCACAATATCGCGCACTTCGCCGCCGAAATGCGCCGCCAGTTCATCCGGCGTGGTGCGTGTGTCTTCCAGCGTGTCGTGCAAAATCGCCGCCATCAACACCGTGGTATCGCGCACGCGGCCTTCCTGCACCAGCACATTGGCGAGATCGATCGGGTGATTGATGTAAGGCGAAGCCTCGGGATCTTTGCGCCGCTGGTCGCGATGTTTTTCTGCCGCGAAAGCAATGGCCTTCAGCAACAGTGCATGTCGGGATTGCATGCGCATACTCCGTATATCGTAAGTATTTGATTTTATTGAATAATTATACTACAGTCTAGTGGCGCTCGGCATACGCGATAGAATGCCGCGCTCCTTCCTTAAACGCCCTGTCGCGCCACACGATGACCCGCACCACCGACAGCCTGACGCAACTTAGTGTACGCCTCGCCGCCTTCGCCGCCGAACGCGATTGGGATCAGTTTCACAATCCGAAAAATCTCGCGATGGCGCTGGCCGGCGAAGCGGGCGAATTGCTGGAACATTTTCAGTGGCTCACCTTTGATGAAGCCGCCAACCTGCCGCCCGCCACGCGCGATGCGGTGGCGATGGAGTGCGCCGACGTGCTGCTGTTTCTGATCCGGCTCGCCGACAAACTGGATATCGATCTCGCTGCAGCCGCCGAAAAAAAGCTCGACCTCAACGCACAAAAATATCCGGTAGAGAAATCACGCGGCAAGGCAACAAAGTATGACAAACTGTAAAACATAAATGCTCTCCTACCGCCATCTGTTCCACGCCGGAAATTTTGCTGATGTGTTCAAGCACGCGCTACTCACGCGGCTTTTGCTGACGCTCAATCAGAAAGACAAGCCGTATTTTTATCTCGACACCCATGCCGGCGTCGGGCGTTACGATTTATCGAAACCGTGGGCGCAGAAGGGCCGCGAATACGAAAGCGGCATCACCAAACTGTGGGCGCGCAAGGATATCCCCGCGGCGTTAAAACCGTACATGGACATCGTGCGCGCGGAAAACCCCGACGGCCACGCGCGCTTTTATCCCGGCTCGCCACTGATTGCGCGGCGCATCATCCGGCCCGCGGATCGCATCGTACTCAGCGAGTTGAACAAAACCGACTGTGCCGAACTGAAAGAAGTATTCGCGCACGACCGGCGCGTCACCATCAAACTCATGGACGCGTATCAGTCGCTGAAAGCGCACTTGCCGCCGGCGGAACGGCGCGGCCTGGTGTTGATCGATTCCTCGTTCGACCGCGCACGCGAATTCGCGCGGCTTGCCGAAGCCCTGCACACGGCGCACACACGCTGGGAAACCGGCGCCTACGCCATCTGGTATCCGCTGATGGGTGACGGCGTGATCCGCGGTTTCGCGCGCGATATTATCGCCACCGGCGTCAAAAAAGTACTGCAGTTCGAAATGAAAATACTGCCCGACGACGCCTCCACCATCCCCGGCTGCGGCATGATTATCGTCAATCCGCCGTGGAAATTTGATACCGAAATGCGCACCCTGCTGCGCTGGGTGTGGTCGGTGTTGAGTGTGAATAACGCGGGCGGGGTTAAGGTGGAGTGGTTGGTGCGGGAATAACCCTACTCCGCCTTAATCCCCGCCACACGTATCACCTTACCCCACTTCTCGATTTCAATTTTCATCAATGCGGTCAACGCTTCGGGCGTGCCGGGTTCGGCTTCGGCGCCCTGCCGCAGCATCCATTCGCGCGCGGCTGGTGAGCGCAGG
>JAYUAH010000285.1:0-4888 GCA_043741415.1 Betaproteobacteria bacterium | reverse complement strand
CCACCGCACCCAGCGCGCGATAAATGTCCGCAATACGTGGATCAACCGCGTTCAGCGCAGCGAGCTGCTGCGCCACCACCTCGTGATCGCCGCGCGCGATGGGCCCGGTGAGCGCTTTGACCGTACCCAGTTTGAATACATTATCCAGCGTCTCGCGCACCAGCGGCTCCATCATGGCGCTGGCGGTTGCACGCGGCAGGCCGGCTTTTTCATAGCACCGCAAGCCCGCTTCCATCAGCGCGGTGAGGTCGTTGCACACCAGTACGCTGGCCGCGTGATAATGGGTTTTGAATTGCGCATTGATTGCTGTCACGCGGGCGCCGATGTGTTCGAACACGGGCGTCAGCAGCGCCAGCGCCGCAGCGTCGCCTTCGGCTGCGCAATACGTGCCGCGAAACGTGTTCACGGCATCGCTCGCATCGGCAAAGCTTTTCAACGGATGCACGCTGGCGACATGCGCGCCACGCGCCGTAGCCGCCACCAACACACTCGCCGGCAGCGCGCCGCTGCAATGAAACACCACATCACTCGCACGCAGCAAACCGCTGGCCGCCAGCGCCGCACAACAATCCGCAATCGCGCCATCGGGCGGCGTCAGCAGCCACAGCGCCGCGGGTTGCATGTGCTCGAGTGCATTCGTCGCACGGCCCTCGCCGATAAACACCACGGCGTCGCGCGCGCTGTGCGGCGTGCGCGTGAGCACATCCTGAATGCGCAACGTGCGCGCGTCCGCCCACAGCTTGGCGAGCGTGCGCCCGACGCGGCCGGCGCCAATAATGTTGAGTGTTTTCATGGTGGCGTTCGCATCATACACCGCGCGATGAAAAGCTATTTTATTGTTTAAAAACAAATACTTATATAACATCTTCGCGAGCACGGCGAAACTCCGGCGCGGCTGCGTTATGCTACCGTCCTTGTTTACATTACGCCCACACGCGTTGCGGGCAAAACCAAGTTTAGCTGATGAATTTCGCGCACCCCATACTGCAAACTGCTCTCGCCATCACTGCGGCACTGACGCCACTGGCCGCGCCCGCGCAAAGCTATCCGGCAAAACCGATTGAACTGGTGATCCACACCAACCCCGGCGCCGGGCAGGATGTGTTCGGGCGATTGTTTGCCGAAATCTGCGTGCGCGAGAAGTTGTTGCCGCAACCGTTCACCATCGTCAACCGGCCCGGCGGCAGCGGTGTGGTGGCCTCCAGTTTTATCAAGGGCAAGCGCGGCGATCCGTACTATCTGCTGTCGATGTCGACCACCATTGTGCTGTCTGCCGCCTACCGGCCCGACCTCAACCTCGGCCTGGATACCTACACGCCGGTAGCCTTATTCGGATTCGATTTGCAATCGATTACCGTGCCCGCCGACTCGCGCTTCAAAACATTCAAGGATCTGCTCGATGCCGCAAAGCGCGAGCCCAACACCGTGGTCAACGGCATTTCGTCCGCCACCGGCACCGCGCGCTTTTTGCAGTACCAGATTGAAAAGATCACCGGCGCGAAATTCAGGCATGTCTCGTTCAAAAGCGGCAGCGACGCAATGGCCGCGGTGATGGGCAAGCACGTCGATCTCACCATGGAAAACGTGAGCGAGGTGATGAGCGGTGTGGAAGCCAAAAAGCTGCGTATCCTCGCCGTACCCGCCGAGCAACGCCTGGCGGGCTTACCCGACGTGCCCACACTGAAGGAGCTCGGCTACAACATCCACGTCGGCGGCGGACGCGGTCTTGCGCTGCCCGCGGGTGCGCCCAAAGATGCGCTGGCGATGATGGAAAGTGCTGCCGAACGCGCGCACAAGAGCGCGCAGTGGCGCGACTTCGCGGCGAAACACATGTACGAAAATACGTACCTGGGCAGCGCCGCGCTGTCGCACTATCTCGCCCAGCAACTGCCGGTGATGGGTGAATTTATGCAATCTGTCGGTATCAAAAAACAATAACCGTGAGCCTATCGTGAGCCTATCGTGAGCCAAATCGCCGCCATCAACACCTACCCCATCAGCGCACCGCTGAAACACAAGCAACACACGGCGCAGGAGTCGCGCGAACACGTTGAACTGCTACTGGTAGAAGTCGTCACCAGCGACGGCCTCAAGGGCTACGGACAAGTAAGCAGCACGCCGATGAAAGATATCGCCGCGTGGATCGCCAAGCTCGCACCCACGGCGATCGGCATGAATGCACTGGCGCACACCGACGTGTGGGAAAAACTCTTCGCGCTCACCTCGCCGCAGCCGGGCAAAGGGGGCTTATCGCGCGCGGCACGTCCGCAGATCATGGGCGCGATAGCCGGCATCGACATGGCGTTGTGGGACATCGCAGGCAAAGCCGCGAATAGGCCGGTGCATCAACTGCTGGGTGCTGCGAACAAACCCATATTCACCTACGGCACCGGCGGTTATTACATCGAAGGCGCGAAACTCACTGCCTGTGCCGATGAACTCGCGGGCTTTGTGGCGCGCGGCTACAAGGCGGTAAAACTCAAAACCGGTGCGGGCACTATTGCGGATGAAGTCACCCGCATACGCGCCACGCGCGAGGCCATCGGCCCCGACATTTCGCTGATGCTCGACATGAACGCCGCGTACGATTTGCTGACGTGCATCGCGTTCGCACATGCGGTCGAGCCTTACAACATCTTCTGGCTCGAAGAACCGCTACATTGGTATTTGCAGCCGGCGGATTTTGCAGTGCTCGCCAAGGCCACGCCGATCCCGCTGGCCCACGGCGAACGCGAGTTGACACGCTTCACCACGCGCGATTTCATGACCAACGGTTCGATACGCTACGTGCAATTTGATGCGACGCGTTATGGCGGCTTCACCGAAGCGCTGCGCGTCGCGCACATGGCCGATCAAACGGGCGTGATGATCACCCCGCACCACGCGCCGGAAATTCACGCGCATCTGGTCGCGGCTTTTCCGCGCACCGGCTTCGCGGTGGAGTCGCACGGCTCGCCCGACCGCGATCCGATCTGGCACGGCTTGTTCAGCGAGCGCGCGCAGGTGCGTGACAGCTATGTTTATATGAACGACAAACCGGGGTTCGGCATTGAGATCGACTGGAACTACGCGAAAAAATACGCAGCGTAATCGTCTTCACTGCGGCGTAAATTTGGCGTCGCGCAAGTTCTGCCGTAACGCTTGACCTCCGCATCGACAAACACTTTGAATTCCTCCGGCGTACTGCCCACCGGATAAAATGCCGCCGCGTCAAGAAACTCCTGAATCTTCGGCGACTTCAACGCCTCGCGTATGGCGGCGTGCAGCTTGTTGAGAATGGGTGCGGGCGTTTTCGCGGGCGCGAACCACGCGTTCCAGGTGAAGTCGACGATGTAGGTCGGCACACCCGCCTCCGAGATCAACGGCACGTCCGGCAATTTCGAAAAACGCTTTGAACCCGAAAAACCGATGGCGCGCAGCTTGCCCGCCTGCACGAACGATAGCGACGCGGTGGGCGGCGTAAATGTCACGTCCGCCTCGCCGCTCATCAACGCGGTGACCGACTCATTGCCGCCGCGGTAAGGGATGTGGCGCATCTGCACGCCCGCATGCATATTGAATAATTCGCCCGCGAGCCAGGTGGTGCCGCCCACCGGCGGTGCGCTGTAGCGCATGGACTTTTGTTTCGCCATCGCAATGAACTCTTTGACCGTGTTGGCGGGCGAGGTCGGACTGACCAGCATCAGATAGCCCACGCCGGCGGCAATTTGCGTCACCGGCAACAAATCACGCTGCACATCGAACGGCAATTTTTTGTAGACCATCGAATTGAGCAACACCGATGGCGCGGTATGCAGCAGCGTGTAGCCGTCGGGCGCGGCGGTGGCAACGATTTGCGTGGCGATAATGCCGTTGGCGCCGCCGCGGTTATCGACAATCAGGTTTTGTCCGAGATAACTTTCGGCAACATGGCCGATGGTGCGCGCAATGGTGTCGGGGCTGCCACCGGCGGTGGACGCCACCACCACGCGTATCGGCCGATTGGGAAATTCCTTCGTGACGGGCGCGGCGCTCAGCGCGCAATCGCTGGCGATGCACAACATCGTGACCACAACAACCGACTGTCGCATGGTGTGCCTCCTCCGCTGATGCCACAGGGCCAACCTCGGGACTAAGGCGGTCATCTTACTCCGCACTTGCGTCGCCCGCGTGCGCGTCAGCGGAGCGCCACGCCCCGGGTGCGAGTTCGACCTCGCATCCTCGTATAAATAAAATGTTGTTTAAAAACAAATACTTACGATATTTCGTAAGAATCGTTGCCGACGCCCCTATACCGCGCAGCGTGGTGCTATGCCGATGACATTGCGGCGCGCACTGGGCTATAGTAAACGGCCATGTCGAACCGCCGCGCCTTCCTGCTGGCCGCATCCGGCGTTGCGCTATCGGCGCAACCGCTGCGATTGCTCGCGCAAATGCGCTTTGATAAAAACCCGTTTTCGCTCGGCGTCGCATCGGGCTATCCACAACCCGATGGCATCGTGTTGTGGACGCGCTTGGCACCCCATCCGCTCAACGGCGGCGGCATGCCCGCTGCGGACGTGGACGTCGCGTGGGAAATCGCAGCCGACGAATCGTTTCGCAGCGTGCTGCACAAAGGCACGGAGCGCGCAACACCGGCGCTTGCGCACACAGTGCATGCCGAAATCAAAGGACTGGAACCCGCGCGGGTGTACTGGTATCGCTTCCATGCCGGTGCAGCCACCAGCAGCGTGGGTCGCTTTCGTACCGCGCCCGGCGCCGATATCGCGAACGAGCGACTGCGCTTCGCACTCGCCTCGTGCCAGCAATATGAGCAGGGTTACTTCAGCGCGTACCGGCACATGGCGCGCGACGAACTCGATCTGGTGATTCACGTTGGCGATTACATCTATGAATCGTCATGGGGCAG
>JAYUAH010000284.1:0-1999 GCA_043741415.1 Betaproteobacteria bacterium | reverse complement strand
TGTAGATATCCACACGGTCGAGCGCGAGGGACGCCGTGACAAACCATTTTTTGTCCGGCGAAAAACCAAGTTGATATGGATCGCTGATTTTATCGATGCGCTTTTGCTGCGCGCCGGTCAGCGGATCGAAAAACACCAAATCGTTGCTCTGCACATTCGCCACGATCAACGATTTGTCATCGGGCGTAATCATCAAGTGATGCGGCTCGCGACCGACGCGATTACGCGAAAATTCCTTGTAGGTTTTGGTGTCGATCAAGCTCAGCGTGTCGCCGTTGGAATTGAGCACGAACGCAACCTGCGCCCACGCCGTACTCGCAAACGCCACACTTGCCGCGAGACACGCGCTAGAAGTAATATATCGTAAGTATTTGTTTTTAAACATTATTTAATAATTTGATTGACATCTATCGATGAATAACGCGGACAGGCACGGTAACGAGTACGCGCCTTGCGCGCGCTCAAAATCGCGATGCGCGAAACGGCTGCAAATCCACGCTAGTCGGCCGCCCCGCAATCAGATCGGCCAGCGCGCGACCGGTGGGTGCGCCGCCGCACAGGCCGACATGGCCGTGGCCGAACGCGTACCACACTTTCGGCACTGTCGTTGCAGGCCCGATCACCGGCAGCGAATCGGGCATTGACGGACGCCGGCCCATCCATTTTGTCGCATCTACATTGCTGATGCCGGGAAATACTTTTTGCATCTGTGTTGCCAGCACGTCGGCGCGTGCGTAGTTGGCCGCGGCATCGTTGCCGGCAAACTCACTTTGCCCCGCGATGCGTAAACCCATTTCCATCGGCGTGACGAAAAATTTCTGCTCGGGCAAAAACACCGGCATCGGCAGCGTAAATCGCGGATCGGAATAGGTCACATGGTAACCGCGCTCGGCTTCCAGCGGCAGCTTATCGCCCATCTTCGCGGAGAATTCATGCGAATGCGAACCTGCGCAAATAATCAAATGCTCCAACGGCATAGTGCCGGCGTCGGTAACCAGCGCGCGTGGGCCATCGGGCGAGAGTTCAATGTCGAGCACCTTACGCCGCACCATTGTGCCGCCATCTTTTTGAAACTGTTCCGCCAGCGATTTGGTGAGCCGCTCCGGATTGGCAACAAAGCCCTGCTCCGGCAAATACAGTCCCATCTCATAACTGCCGCCTAGTTGCGGAACTTTTTGTTGGATGCCCGCGCTATCGAGTTCTTCCATCAATACGCCGCGATCGCGCCGCAACTGCCACGGCAATGCGTCGCGCACAAACCCGGCGCGCGTTGCATACGCCACCACATAACCGGTCCGGCGTATCAAATCCGAGACGCCGGCGTGCTGCACCAGCGGTGCATATGCATCGAACGTTTGCTTTAACAACGGACGCAAGGCATCGGCGATTTGTTCCACCCGCGAGCGGCGCGACGCCTCGATCAAGCGCAAAAACCACGGCAGTGCCTTGAAAAAATGGCCGGGCTTTATCGACAATGGCCCCAGCGGATCGGACAAATAACCCGGCACTTTGCGCAGCACGCCAGGCAGCGCCTGCGGCACATACGAGCCCGGACTCAAGATGCCCGCATTACCGAACGAACAATATTCGCCGGGTGGGCGCATGTCTACCACCGTAACGACATGGCCATCGCGACGCAGATAACTCGCCGTGGCTATGCCGACAATGCCCGCGCCGATGATCGTAATATTTTTTGCCACACCCCACCCCGCCGTATGTATTTGTTGCAGCAGAGAATTATAGAGGATGCAGCGTCATTTGGATTGGCGCCGTCCGCACAACAGTGGTAACATCCGGCCTGTCGTAATGTGTCTTCCCGCTCCATGGAGCGGGAATCTCGAACCTCCCTTCTCCCACTGGGAGAAGGGTCAGGGATGAGGGAGCCGACACCACGATGTATCCGGGCCTTTCTTCCAGACCTCGGGCGGTTAACTCAGCGGTAGAGTGCCACCTTCACACGGTGGAAGCCACTGGTTCGATCCCAGTACCGCCCACCAAT
>JAYUAH010000283.1:0-11304 GCA_043741415.1 Betaproteobacteria bacterium | reverse complement strand
ATCTGCTCGCTGAACTCGACGCCGATTTCCGTGAGCGTAGCGCCGTCATGCGGGCAGATGCGTTCGGATTCCGGCAGTTCGTGACGTTCGACCTGGCGCGCCAGCGCTGGGTCCAGCGGCTTGCGCCCGCGCTTGGACTTGCGCTTATGGCCGGCCACATCGGTGGTATCTGAATCGGCGCCTTGGTCAGCTTCGCTTTCTTCTTGTGCGGACGCGGCCTGCGTAGCCGCAGCCTGGGCCTCGGCTTCGTTGAAGAACATGTCTTTTTGTTCGGTGCCGCGCGCTTCGCTCTTGGCGGCGAACATCTTGTGCATCATCTTGGCAAGCCGCTCTTTGAGCAAGTCGCGTTCAACACGCAAGACGCGGTTCTCACCGACCAATGATTCGTGCGCGGATTGCAGAGAATCTCTTTGGGATTGCAGCGATTCCATTGCCTCGCGCAACGCGTTGAATTCTTCGAGGGTGGGCCGCATTGTCATCGCACGATTTGATCGCAGGCGATCGCTGTAAGTTCCCTTACGCGGCGCGTTTGTAGTGACCTGTTTCGTGGCCGCGCATGGCTGCCAGATCGATACCCTCGAGCAGCCAGTGCAACTGTTGCACGGTGAGCTCGATCACTTGTGCGTTCTCGCGCGGCCAGACGAAGCGTTCGCTTTCGAGTCGCTTGTGCAGGAGCCAGAAGCCGTTGCGGTTCCAGCCCAATATCTTGATGCGGTCGCGCCGGCGGTTGCCAAAGACGTAGACCGCTGCGGCGAACGGATCGCGCTCAAGTTCGTGTTCTACGATAGCGGCCAGGCCGTTGATGCTCTTGCGAAAGTCAATCGCGTCGCGATGCAGGTACACCGCCAGGTTCGCGCTCAGGCGGAACATGGCAATGTCGCCAGGCTGTGCATCAAGTCCGACAGCACTGACCCGTTGTTTGCTTCGTGCGTCCAGATCAAGATCACACCATTGCCGAGCCGTGCCTGCATCGCCAACGGGGCGACAGCACGCGTTCGATGCACGTCGGCTTCGACGTTTGCCGGCGATCCAGGCTTGAGTTTGATGCGCGCGAAGGCCGATGCCTTGCGCGCCTGCGCGGCCTTCGCTCTTGCCCCCGCGTGCCGCGCTTCATACAACCGGCGCACGTTGATGCCTTCCTGGACAGCATAATCTGCCAAGCTCAATCCCGATGCCTGCCCCGCCTTCAGATAGGCTTGCCACTTCCCTTGCTTGATACCCATCGCATTCTCCTGCGCAAATGCGTAGGTATAATCAATCTAGACCTTCACGGGAAGAACGCAGTCAAAAGACCGCTTACCGTTAACAGCGCGATTTCTTCTCCAAGTAGTGCAAGTAGCCGCATCGGGAATGCATGCTCATTCCACTTCCCGCGATAGCCCTCCTCGCCATTTTCTTCAAGCACTGCTGTGGCCGCCACGTGCACGGCCTTAGCAAATTCTATTGGCATGCAATTGACTCTAAACAGGAGCTTACCCTCCGAGTTAGGTTTGTTGCCCCATAATTCATCGAAAGAAAGTATTTGAATCGCAATCTCATTGGGCGCGATCAATTCGATCACCCATCTATATTCTCCGGGTTCCTCGTCGAAACGAAAGGACTGACAAACAAAGCCTGTTAACACGCCTAGAGCTGAGAGCACCAAGTTTCCCAACGCATCAGATAGGTATGAAGCTGTAATCGTACAAGTAGTGTCGGCACAAGAAATAACACACTCCGACCAACCACTTCCAACCAGACGATATGAAATTTTAAGGCTCATAACGTTCAAATTAAGGATACGTCGACGGCACAAAATAAGGCGGCCCGCCGAACACTCTACCTGCACGCACCGTATGCACCGGCTTGAGATGCAGTTTCCCCTCGCGCTTGTTATCCCGCGTATCCACAAAACTCACGTGCCCTTCAATCAAATCGAATATCGACACATCCCCCGGCGCGCCGATTTGCAGTGTGCCCAACTTCGGCAAGCGGTCGATCACGCGGGCCGGATTGATGGTGGACATCGCTACCACCTGCTCCAGCGTGTAACCCAGATTCAAAAACTTGCTCATCACCCACGGCATGAACGGCTTGCCGGGCGAGTTGCCGCTGCTGGCGTGGATATCGCTGCTGATCACATCCGGGCCGAAGCCCTGCTGGATCGCCGGTTCGCACACGGTGTAGTCGAAACTGCCACCGCCGTGGCCGACATCGATCACCACGCCGCGTTTTTTAGCGGCGAGCGCAGCGGGCACGACTTTGCCGTTCTGCACCGTGTTGTTGCCGGCGCCGCTGAAGGCGTGTGTGAGCACGTCGCCGGGACGCAGTAGGTCGAGCAAATCGGCGATATTGCCCGGCACGCCGCCGATGTGACACATCACGCGCGCCTTGGTGCCGGAACGCTCCGCGGCCATGATGGCGCGCTTCAACGGTTCCAGGCCGTTGTTGCCGACGACGTTGGCCGACTGCCGCACTTTGATGCCGAGTACCACGTCTGGGTTTTCCGCGACCGTTTTCGCCGCGAGATCAACGCTGGCGTAATCGATATCCTTCATTTCCATCACCGGGAAACCCGCGAGCCCGATGGACGAGATATGCACGAACGCATACACGCGGCTGCGCGTTTGGCCGATGATGTAGTGCTTTAAAGCACCGAAGTTGTTCGCACCCGCGTCGCCCGCGGATACAAAGGTGGTGGTCGCGGTAATCGGCGCGAGTTCATCCGCCGGCAGGCCGATGGCCGAGCCCAGCGGAAATACATGCGCATGCAAATCAATCAAACCTGGCGTGACGATTTTGCCTTTGGCGTCGATGACGCGCTCGGCGGCATCGGCAGGAATGTTCGGCGCTATCGCCACCACCACGGCGTTGCGGATGCCGATGTCACGCACGCCGCGCAGGTTCTGGCTGGGGTCGACCACATCGCCGCCCTTGATCACCAGATCAAATTTTTCGCCGGGCTTTAGGCCTTGGGCACGCACTGGCGTTACTACGCCGGCATAGTGTTGTGTGCCATACAGCGCGGCCAGCGATGCACTGCCTAGAATAAAATTACGGCGTGAGGTGTTTTTCATTTCGATTCCTTTTACGAAACGGTTGGATGCATATCGACCCACGGCATCGCCTGTTCATAAGCATGCGCCACACGATAAATCATCGCTTCACTAAAAGGCTTGCCGACAATCTGCATCGACAGCGGCAGCCCCGCCTTATTAAAACCCACCGGCACGTTAAGCGCCGGACTGCCGGTGACATTAAACGGCGCGCGCGACTGCCGCGCGTAGGTGTATTCGACGGCCTGCGGATCATCGATGCGGCATGGTGCATCCATGGAACTCGACGTCACCACCACATCCACATCGGCGAACAGCACGTGAAACGCATCGGCCAGTTTGCGCCGCACGCGCGTGGCGTTGACGTAATCGGCCGCGCGCAAAAATGCGCCGCCCATGATGCGTTCGCGCGCCAATGCACCGTAATCCTGCGGCCGCTCGCGCATCCATTTTTCGTGCGCCGCGAACGCTTCGCTCAACAGAATGATGCGGTTGCACGCCAGATAGTCGGCCAGCGGCGCGGTGTTGATTTCGCGCACCTCGGCGCCCAGTTCGATGAACTTCGCGAGTGCGGCATCGATGCCCGCAGCCATTTCCGGCTCTGCCACCATGTCGCGCGTGTAGAAGTGACGCAGCGCGCCGATGCGCAGGCCTTTGACGCCGCGGCCGAGTTGCGCGGTGTAGCTTCCTGCCGCGATGTTTGCACTGCCCGGATCGAGCGCATCGTGGCCGGCAATCAAATCGAGCATCAGTGCGTTGTCGCGCACCGTGCGCGTGAGCGGGCCCACGTGATCGAGCGAGTACGCGAGCGGCACCACGCCGCGCCGGCTCACGCGTCCGTAGGTCGGCTTCATGCCGACCACACTACACATCGCCGCCGGATTGCGCACCGAGCCGCCGGTGTCGGTGCCGATGGCCGCCGGCAGCAGGCCCGCAGCCGTGGCAGAGCCGGAACCGCTCGACGATCCGCCGCAAAACTGATTGCGGTCCCACGGGTTGCGCGCCGGCGGCCACGGCAAATCGAACGACGGCCCGCCGATGGCGAATTCGTGCGTGGAGAGCTTGCCCATGAACACGCCGCCTGCCGCACGCAACTTTTGCGTCACCACCGCGTCGTTGGCGGCCACGTTGTCTTGCAGAATTTTGGAATGCGCCGTCGTCGGCAAGCCGCTGTAATCGACGATATCTTTCAAACCATACGGCACGCCGTGAAACGGGCCGCGCCAGCCATCACGCATGATTTCGATTTCGGCGCGGCGAGCATCTTCGAGCGCGATGTCCGGTGTACGGCGCAAGTAAGCATTGAGTTTCGGATCGAGTTCGTCCGCACGCGCAATCAGCGCTTTGGCGTATTCGACGGGCGAGAGTTTTTTCGTGCGCAGCAGTTCGCCGGCTTCGGCTACAGTGAGCCAGGCCAAATCGTGAGCCGCAGTCATTTTTCGTCTCCCGCTGTCAGGCGCGGCAAGTGTGCGGGTTCGTCGGCGTAAGTCAAATCATCGACGCGCAACGCCGCACGGCGTGCCTGCGCCGATTGCGTGGCGCGCAACAGTTGTTGCAGATGTTCATCACTCAAATTCGTCATGCCGATTTCTGTTGCCATTGCGCGTACTTGATCGGCGGTAAGGTTGTCGTTTGCCATGGAAACGCTCCTTTGTCGCAATTTAAAATAATGTTTATAAACAAATACTTACAATAACTCCACCACGATATTACCGGAACGCTCGACCTTCGCTATCGCCTGCGGCGGCACGATCAGCGTGGTGGAATCCTCTTCGATAATCGCCGGGCCTTTCACTGTTTCGCCCACCGCGAGACTATAGCGGTCATACACCGGCAGCGCTTCAAAGCGCTCGCGCGCGCCGACCCACGCGCGGCGTTTGCCTTTCAACGCTTTTGATGAACCACGCTGGCCGCTCTCGACTTTTAGCGTGCCTTTGCCCACGTCAGCACTGACTGCAACGCGAATATTGATGATCTCTATTTCGCCCACTGGCGGCACGTGGCCAAAAGTCTGTTTGTAGACGTTCATGAACGCGCTGCGCAGCGCGGCTGCGGCGCGTGCTGTGTACGGACCCGCGGGCAACGCCACCACCAGCTCGAAACCTTGACCGACGAAGCGCACGTCGGCCGAACGTGCTTCAACAATTTTCGTTTTTTTGCTGACCGTAGCCGCGATCACTTTGCCCGCCTCGCGCTCCAGCGTTGCATACGCGCGCTCGAAAACACGCCAGTCCATTTCGCGCAAACGTCGCGCCACCGTAGCCACACGGTCGATGCGCGCCGGCGCCATCAAAAGGCCCAGCGCCGAGGCCACGCCTGCGCTCGGCGGGCAAATCACACGCTGAATGCCGAGCCTGCGCGCGACTTCGCAG
This sequence comes from Betaproteobacteria bacterium, assembly GCA_043741415.1. GTDB lineage: Bacteria > Pseudomonadota > Gammaproteobacteria > Burkholderiales > SG8-41 > UBA5216. The sequence goes on along the minus strand of JAYUAH010000283.1, from coordinate 5,897 downwards.
CCGTGCAGCGGGCCGCCGCCGCCCGTTGCAAGCAAAGCAAAATTCGCGGCGTAATGCCCGCGCTCGGCGACATGCACGCGCGCGGCGGCGGCCATGTTTTCGTTCACTACCGAGTGGATGCCCCAGGCGGTTGCTTCGATGCTGAGTTTCGAGCGGGTTGCCAACGATGCGATCGCCGCGCGCGCGCGCGCCGCGTCGATGCGCATGGTGCCGCCGGCGAAGGTCGCCGCATCGAGAAACCCCAACACCAGATTCGCATCGGTCACCGTCGGCAATGTGCCGCCGCGCTGATAACACGCCGGCCCCGGCGCTGCGCCCGCACTGTGCGGGCCGACTTTGAGCAAGCCGAGATCATCTATCGCGGCGATGCTGCCGCCGCCCGCGCCGATTTCGATCAACTCAATCGTTGAAATATTGATCGGCAGCCCGCTGCCTTCCATAAAACGCTGCTGGCGCCCGGCCTCGAATTGGTAGGCAATCAGCGGCGCGCCGTCCTGCACAATCGCGAGCTTGGCCGTGGTGCCGCCCATGTCGAAGGCGAGCACGTCGCGCGCTTTCGAGCGCAGGCCAAACGTCGAACCCGCAAGCGCGCCGGCTGCCGGCCCGGATTCAAGCAACTGGATCGGCACGCGCTTGGCTTCATCAATATGCGTGAGGCCACCGTTGGAGAGCATCATGAACAGCGGCGCCGTGATGCCGAGTTTCGCAATTTCGCTGCGCATCAAGTCAAGGTAACTGTCTGCCAGCGGTTTGATGTAGGCGTTGGCGACTGTGGTTGAGGTGCGCTCGTATTCACGGATCTGCGGTGCGACTTCGGAGGACAGTGATACGAACAATTCGGGGAAACGTTCGTGTATTGCCGCGCGCGCCGCTACTTCGTGTATGTCATTCGCATAGGCGTGCAGGAATGCAATCGCAATCGAAGCCACGCCAGCGGATTTGAGCGTTTGCGCCTTCAATAATAATTCTTTTAAATCAATAACTTGCTCGATTTTTCCAGCAGGACCGATGCGCTCCGACACTTCCAAGCGCAGGCTGCGGCGCACCAGCGGCCGCGGCAATTCCATGAACAGATTGTAAAGCTCGTACTTATGCTCGCGGCGCATTTCCAGCGTATCGCGAAACCCGGCGGTGGTGATCAATCCGGTGGGCGCGCCCTTGCGTTCGATCAACGCGTTAGTGAACAGCGTGGTGGCATGCACCACGCGCGACACGTCGCGGTGCGCGATGCCCTGCGCCTTGAATAAATGGTTGATGCCGGCGATCACGCCGCGATGCGGTGCTTCGGGTGTGGTGAGTTCTTTGTGCGCGCTGAAAGTACCGCGCGCGGCGTCATACACCACGATGTCGGTGAAGGTGCCGCCGATGTCCAAACCTAGTGCGTATTTAGTCATGGTGCAATTTAGTGACGTGATTTGAGTCCACGTTAGGCGTAAATAAACGTATTACTTCTCCCTCACCCCAACCGGCTCCGCCCCCCTCGCTACGCTCTCCCCGGAGGGCGAGGGACTTTTCACCCTTCTCCCTCCGGGAGAAGGGCCGGGGATGAGGGACGCTTTTGACTTTAGGGCAGCTAAACTTGCACGGTGACATAACCATCCTCACCATCACTGTGCAAATACGCCATGTCACGTTCGACTACCGCACCATATCCACCCCCACCCGGCGTCTTCAATTCAATGGTGCCACCCGCTGCGATGACATGCGACACCTTGGGATCGGCGCGCAAGCCGTTAATCAACACCTCGCCCGGCGCGCCCGCTTCACCACCCGCAATCCCCGAAGGCGCGGTTTCGGCGCGCGTGCGCTCTGCGAGAAATGCCACCGTGATTGGCGTCGTCGAGCGATTCTCAAACGCAATCTCCTGCCCGGTGCCGCCGCGAAATTTTCCGCGTCCGCCGGTGTCTGTGCGAAAGCGCCGGTGCTTGACGTGCAGCGGCGACAACTGCTCGATCATTTCCACCGGCGTCGACGAAATATTGCTCGGCCAGCTCAACACATTCGCGCCGTCGCGATCATGCGCCGCGCCGAAGCCGCCGTTCATGAAAAACAGGTTGGTAAAGCTTTTTCCATCCGTGCGCACACCCGACAGATTGATGCACCACAGCGGCGAGCCGACGGTGGCCACTACTTTTTGCGGCATGGCTTTGGCCAGCGCGGTGATCACCATCATCGGCAAAAAATGCCCCATCAGCGCACGCGCGCCGCCCGCCGCCGGCGGCGTGGAGTTGAGTATCGAGCCTTCCGGTGCGGTGATCGTGATAGGCCGCAGCACGCCTTCGTTGTTCGGGATGTTCGGCGACAGCACGGCTTTGACGCCATACGAGGTGTAGGCGATGGTGTAGGCGAGACACACGTTAATCGAGCGCGGCACCTGCGCGGCGGAGCCGGCAAAGTCGATACTGATCGCCTCGTCGCTGATGATCATCGCCATTTGCAATTCAATGGGTTTTTCAAAGCCGTCGCACACCGCGCTGTGGCGATAAACACCGTTGGGCACGTCGCGGATCGCCGCGCGCATCGCGGTTTCGGAACGGCGATGAATTTCGTCCGCTAAGTCCTCCAGCGTGTTGAGCCTATTATCGGCCAGCACGCTGAGCACGCGTTGTTCGATCAAGTGCAGCGCGGTGAACTGCGCCCACAGGTCGCCCATCACCTGATCAGGCACGCGCACGTTTTTGCGCACGAAGCGCTCGAAGGTGGCGTCGATTTTTCCGCGGTGGATCACCTTCATCACGGGGATTTGCAAGCCCTCCTCGAACACCTCGCGCGCATCGGCCGAACGCATTTTGCCGCCGATGTCGGGCGCATGCGCCACCGAGCCGGCGAATCCGACCAGCTTCTTTCTAAGGAAAATCGGTTTCGCGCAGGTGATGTCCGGCAAATGCCCGGTGCCGAGCCAGATGTCGTTGGTGATCAGCACATCGCCCGGCTCTAAAGTTTCAACCGGAAGCTCTTTCAGGAAGTGCTTGATCGTGCGCGGCACGGTGCCGATGAATGACGGGATACTGTCAGTGGCCTGCGCCAGCGAACGCCCGCGCGCGTCGGTCAACACACACGCAAAATCATTCGACTCGCGCACGATGGTTGAAAACGAGGTACGCACCAGTGCGGCCGCGGCTTCGTCCACGATGGAGATGAGCCGCGTCCACAGCATTTCGAGGGTGACGGCGTTGAATTTATTAGTCATTGTCTTTTAAACCCTTTTGCCACAGAGGACGCAGAGCACACAGAGGATGTCAAATCCCAAAAATACTCTGTGTTCTCTGTGTCCTCTGTGGCGAATAGCTCTTGATGTTATGTCTCAATCAGCGTGTATCGCAGCCACCTTGATCACCCGATTCCACTTCACTGTTTCGCTGGCAAAAAATTTCGCCGCCGCTTCGGGCGAACCACCAAGCGGCGTCACGCCCATATCCTTCCACTTGGCTTGCATGTCGGGGGCTTTCAGCCACGCGTCAATGTCGCCATTCAACTTGCGCACAATATCCGTGGGCATCTTAGCGGTGGCGCCGATGGTGAACCACGCGGTGGCGTCGTACTCCGGCAAACCCGTCTCGGCGATGGTGGGCACTTCGGGCATGCTGAGCGAACGTGTGCGGCTGGTCATGCCGATCGCGCGTATCTTTCGGGCGCGCACATGTTGAATCGCCACCGGCAGATTTTCGAACATCACGTGGATTTGCCCGCCGAGCAAATCCGCCATCGCGGGCGCGCTGCCTTTATACGGAATGTGCGTGAGGTTCACATTCGCCACTACCTTGAATAACTCGCCGATCATATGTGTCGACGAGCCCGCGCCCGCCGTGCCGAAATTGAGTTGGCCGGGATTGGCTTTGGCGAACGCGATGAATTCTTTGGTGTTGCGTGCAGGCACCGACGGATGCACCACCACAATGTTCGGCATGTCGGCGAGTAGGCTCACCGGCTGTAAATCCCTGGCGGGATCGTACGAGAGCTTCGAGTAAATGCCATAGGCAGCGTGGATGCCGATGGTGCCGAACATGATGGTGTAGCCGTCGGGCACGGCGCGCGCGGCTAACTCGGCGCCGACATGCCCACCAGAACCCGCGCGATTCTCCACCACCATTTGCTGGCCGTACTGCGTCGATAATCGTTGCGCCAGCATGCGCCCCAGCACATCGGCCACGCCGCCGGCGGGGAAGGGCACGATCAAGCGCACGGGGCGCGTGGGGTAATTCTGCTGCGCCCCGGCGTGCTGTAAGGGCAGCGTAAACAAGCTGGCCGCCACGGCACAGATTATTCTTAACTTCATTTTTCTCCTCCGGTCGAAGCCGCAACGTAACGTGCGCACCGCGCCGAGTCAATACGCTAGAATCGCTGCATGAGTGCACTCGAAAAACCCGCCCCCATCGACTTTGCGCGCCAAAGTATAGTGGCTGCTGCGTTGCGTGAGTTTTTGCCGGAGTCCGCCGTGCTGTTCAACACGGAGGACGTCAAGCCCTATGAATGCGATGGCCTTTCGGCGTTTCGCCAGTTGCCGATGGTGGTGGCGCTGCCGGAAAACGAATCACAGGTGCAGCGCGTGCTGCAAACCTGCCATCGCCGGAAAGTGCCGGTAGTACCGCGCGGCGCGGGCACCGGGCTATCGGCGGGCGCGCTGCCGCTGGGAAATGGCGTGCTGCTGTCGCTCGCCAAGTTGATGCGCATTATCTATATCGATCCACTGGCGCGCACAGCGTGCGTGCAGCCCGGCGTGCGCAATCTAGCGATTTCCGAGGCCGCAGCAGCACACGGTCTCTATTACGCGCCTGATCCGTCGAGCCAAATCGCGTGTTCCATTGGCGGCAATGTCGCGGAAAACTCCGGCGGCATGCATTGCCTCAAGTATGGCCTCACGGTGCACAACATTTTGAAGTTGCGCGCATACACGTTCGAGGGCGAGCTGCTGGAAATTGGCGGCGATGGCCTTGATGCCGCCGGCTATGATTTGCTCGCGCTGTTGACCGGCAGCGAAGGACTGCTGGCGGTAACCACCGAAATTACCGTGAAGCTACTGCCGAAACCGGAACGCGCGCAATGTGTGCTGGCAGCGTTCGACGATGTCACCAAGGCCGGGCAGGCGGTAGCCAATATTATCGCGGCGGGCATCATTCCCGCCGGGCTGGAGATGATGGACAAAATCACCACCGGTGCGGTCGAGCCTTTCGTCAACGCAGGCTATCCGCTGGATGCCGAAGCGATACTGCTGTGCGAATCCGACGGTGCTACCGAAGAAGTCGCGGACGAGATTGAGCGCATGAAAGCGGTGATGCAGGCGAGCGGCGCCACTGAAGTGCGCGTCTCGCAATCCGAGACCGAGCGGGTAAAATTCTGGGCCGGTCGCAAGGCAGCATTTCCGGCCGCGGGCCGCGTATCGCCCGACTACTACTGCATGGACGGCACCATCCCGAAGCGCGCATTGCCGCGCATGCTGCAAGCCATCGCTGCGTTATCCAAAGAATACAACTTACGCTGCATGAACGTGTTTCACGCCGGCGACGGCAATTTGCATCCGTTGATTTTGTACGATGCCAATCAGCCCGGTGAGCTTGCGCGTACGGAAGAATTTGGCGCAAAAATATTAAAACTTTCCATCGACCTCGGCGGCACCATCACCGGTGAACACGGCGTGGGCGTGGAAAAAATCGATGCCATGTGCGATCAGTTTCGCGCGCCGGAATTGGCAATGTTTCACGCCATCAAACATGCCTTCGATCCGGCCGGCCTGCTCAATCCCGGCAAGGCGGTGCCGACCTTGCACCGCTGCGCGGAATTCGGACGGATGCATGTGCGCGCGGGGCAGGAAAAATTTCCGGAACTGCCGCGATTTTGATGCTCATCACGTACCGGAGCGAACTGGATGGCGTTGACTGGAACGAAATGAAAGCGGCGGT
>JAYUAH010000282.1:0-2001 GCA_043741415.1 Betaproteobacteria bacterium | reverse complement strand
GTTAAATTTGAACGCATTATCGTGGTGCCGCTCACCGGCCAGCCGGTGCCCGCGGGTTACGACGATTACGAAAAACTCATCGCTCACGCGCCCCAGTTCGACATGCCCGCGCTCGATGAAAACGCTGCCGCGGGCATGTGCTATACCTCGGGTACCACGGGCAAACCGAAGGGCGTGGTGTATAGCCATCGCTCGACCGTGCTGCACGCGTTGGCGACGTCGACCGTAGACTGTCTGGGGCTTTCCAATCGTGACACGCTGTGTCCGATTGTGCCGATGTTTCACGTCAACGCGTGGGGCCTGCCGTATTCTGCGGTGATGGTGGGTTCGAAAATTGCGTTCCCCGGCCCGCATCTGGATGCGGTGAATCTGCTGGATTTATATGCGTCCGAAGGCGTCACCCTATCGGCGGGCGTGCCGACAATCTGGATGGGCATGCTGCAGGCGCTGGAAAAAGAGCCCGCGCGCTGGAAGCTCGCGCCGGGTTTGCGCATGGTGTGCGGCGGCGCTGCCGCACCGGAATCGATGATCCGCGCGTTCGACAAATTCGGCCTGCGCGTGATCCACGGCTGGGGCATGACGGAGACCTCGCCGTTGGGCGCCGTCAACTTTATCAAGCGCGAATTGAGCGGGCTTGCCATCGAAGAACAATACGCGGTGCGTGCCAAACAAGGCGTGCCGCCACCGTTTGTTGAACTGCGCACCATGGGCGAGAACGGCGAAGCGCCGTGGGATGGCATTGCCATGGGCGAGCTGCAGATCCGCGGGCCGTGGGTGGCGGCGGGCTATCACGAGTTGCCGTCGGAAGCGGACAAGTGGACCGCCGATGGCTGGTTTCGCACCGGCGACATTGCCATCATGGACGCGCACGGTTATATGAAAATCGCCGACCGCCTGAAAGATTTGGTCAAATCTGGCGGCGAATGGATCAGCTCGGTCGATCTGGAAAACGCGCTGATGGCGCATGCGGCTGTGGCGGAAGCGGCGGTGATCGCGGTGCCGCATCCGAAATGGGACGAGCGGCCGGTCGCTATCGTGGTGTTGAAACCCGGTGTAAGTGCCACTGCCGACGAGTTACGCGCGCATCTGGCGCCGTCGTTCGCGAAGTTCTGGCTACCCGAGGCGGTGGAGTTTGTCGAGGCTATACCAAAGACCTCGACGGGCAAGATGCTGAAGGCTACACTACGTGAGACCTATCAAAATCTATTCCTTAAATGAGTGAGGCCGCCATGGACCAACCCGAAAGCAATTCCCGCAACCTGCAAATTGATGTGGTATCCGACGTCGTTTGACCCTGGTGTTTCATCGGGAGTCGCCGGCTTGACGCAGCGTTAAAGCTGCTCGCCGAGCAGCATCCCGATGTCAAACCGGCCGTGCGCTGGTTACCGTTTCAGTTAAATCCAGATCTGCCCGCCGCAGGCATACCGCGCGTGGATTACATTGCGCGCAAATTTGGCACGCGCGGCAAAGGCAATTACGAGCGCGTGGCGAAGGTCGGCGAAACCGTGGGCATACCGTTTGCGTTCGACAACATCGAAGTGCAGCCGAATACCCTGAACGCGCACCGCTTGTTGCACTACGCCGAGCAGCACGCGCGGCAGGAGGCAGTGGCTGAAGTGTTGTTCAATGCCTACTTCATCGACGGTGCGAACCTGACGGATATCGATACGCTGGCGGGTGTGGCCCAGCGCGCCGGGTTAGATGCGGACGCCGTCAAAACTTACCTCGCGAGCGATGCGGATCGCGATGTCGTGGCCGGCGCGGATATCGAAGCGCGCAATGCGGGCATCGGCGGTGTGCCGTTCTTTATTTTCAATCGTGCCGTGGGCGTGTCGGGTGCGCAGGATGCGCAGACGCTGTTGGACGCGATGGTGCAGGCCATGCAGCCAGCCAAGGCGCAGCAGGGGTGAGCGCCTTACAAATTCGTTCGCCCTCAGCTCGTCGAAGGGCGTGGTTACGCGAGAGGGCTTCGACAAGCCTGTCCTGAACAAAGTCGAAAGG
>JAYUAH010000281.1:0-4893 GCA_043741415.1 Betaproteobacteria bacterium | reverse complement strand
TTCACCGACGCCGATGCAAAACGCCGGCAGATTATCGAGAAAAAAATTCACCCAGTGATCGGGCGAAATGACGATCAACACGTCCGCTCGTGCGCGATTGATGCGCCGCCCAAGCTCGGCGAAGGTGGACGTTAATGTATGCTGGCTTGCCGCGGGCAACGCATCCCACGCACGCACAATCAGTGGCCCGTGACTCGCTGCAAAAATGCCGACGAGTTCAGCCATGCGCGGCCTCACTGGGTCTCGCTGCGCCGGTTTCGCTGGCTCTAATGCGGCGCATAAATTCCTCCTCCGGCATGCCTGCCACCAAAAAATAAAATCGCAGCAGATACGCATTCACCAGCGGCGCCAGCGTGGCCACATCGTCGGCGGCAATGGCCGCAAGCAGCGCCGGCTTGAGCGGATAGCGTGCCAGCACCGTCGCGCGGTCGGCACGATATTCCGCCGCCGCCGCAGGGGTCTGCAGATCGAAAAATAGTTTGCTTAGCCAGTAGTCGCGCATGGCAGAATTATTTTAGTTGCTGCTCGAAGCATAACTTACTTCGGCGGAATCGCCGCCATCAGCAGTGTCAACGCCTTGCGCACCGCGCCGCGGCTGGCATCGACACCTTTATAGTGTCCCAAGCGAACGACGGCAAGATCGTGGGACGGAATTATGACCACGTTTTGCCCGCCGACGCCGGCCATATAGATCGCGTCTTTCGGCACGGGGAACGCGCTGTTGCCGTTGATCCAAAACAAGGCGCCGCCGTAGATCGGACGATTGTCCGCTGCCCACGCGGGCGCGAGCGTGCCGGCAAACTTGACGTAACCCTCAGGCAGTATGCGTTCGCCGTTCCAAACCCCATCCTGCAAATACAGCATCGCGATGCGCGCCCAGTCGCGTCCGGAGACGAGTTCGTAACCGTGCGTGAGGAAGTTACCGTACGGATCGGTATCCATCACCACGCTGCGAATGCCAATTTTGTCGAACAGCGCGCGTTGCGGAAACGCGTGGTAGTTCCCGCCGCGTTTTTCCACCGCGAGACGAATCAGATAATTCGTCAGCACCGGATCAGTGTTGTGATAACGGCCCACGGTATTGGGCGGCCACTGTAACGGACGCGTCGCGGCATATTTAAACGAATCCACGCTGCCGGTGTATAAATACAGATGATCGGGGTACGGCCCACTGGGATCGTAATCCGGATCCTGCGGTGCGCGTATGCGCAGGCCGCTCGACATGTTCAAGAGATCGGAGATGCGTATCTTCGCGCGCGGATCATCGGGACTTTGCCATTCGGGAATCGGCGCGGGCTGCGACAAACGGTAGGCACCTTGCTGGATGAGCACGCCCATCAGCGTGCCGGAGAGGCTTTTTCCCATCGACCAGCTTTCGAGCGGCGTAGACGGTGTAATGTTCTCGCCGTAGCGCTCGGCAACGATCCGCCCCTTGTAGGTAACAACAAATGCAGCCGTCATGCTGTCCGGATCGAAAGCTGCATCTACCGCTTGCTGCAATTTTGCCTTATCGATAGCGGCGGGCAACTCACCCGTCGGTATCACATCACCCATGGGCCACGGCAGCGTCTTCGGATCGGGCAAGGCGCTCTTGACGATGGACGGCTTGAAGAACACCTCGGTGTGGCCGATGGGCAATGTCACACAGCCCTGGCTACCGACCTGCTTCGCCATGCGCACCGTGCCGTTGGGCATGGTCACTTGCACCGTACGTTTCTCGCGATCGATTTTCGGCGTGCCGAGCTTCGCGCGCTCGGCGTAGGGCGCGGTAAAGTAGCCCACATGCTCCGCGGCAAAAGACGGATCCAAACCGGTCACAAAGACAGCCGAACACATGATTTTTGCGTAGCCCGATGCGTGATGCTCCAGCGGATCACCGGGCGGCGGCACATACGGCGTATTCAGCTCCAGCGCTTTTGCCCGCGCGAGCATCGCCTTCAAGGCATCGCTCTGCTCTTGGGCCGCCGCGGCGGCCACGCCAAACACGACAGCAAGAAACAGTTTCAATGTGCTTTTCATACTCGCACCTCTACAACGGCGAAAGATTTAAGTCAGCGGCCACTGCACCATATTACCGCAGCGTTGCGCCGACATAGTGCGTCTGCTGGAAATTCATGGCCAGTATCCTGTCCGCTAAATACTTGAGCTACCTTTAGTTGCCTAACCCTCTTAAAATACGCCCCTTGAATACAGGCTCGATTCACGCATATGAACCACTGCGTCTTGGTGCGATACGGCGCGTGCGTGGTTAAACCATTAATGAAAGTCCTGGAAATGTCGACCGAATTACCGAAAGCCGAAAATTATTATGAGACTGCGCCCTACCACGAGGCATTTGATATTGAATATCCGCAGGAAAATCTGGAAGGCGAAATGTATCAGTACCGTTGTAAGTCCTGCAAAATACTCACCACCGAAATCAATGGCCGCCTCGAAAATCATGCGCCCGATTGTGCGTATCGATTGAGCCGCACGCGTTAAGGTGCAATCGAGGCAGTCGGGGTAAGCGGCCGGCGTCGATTCATCGTCGCGTCATGGTTACATGGTTATTCCGCCGTAATCCCCGCCTCGCGAATCAAGGTGCTCCACTTGCGGATTTCGGATTTCACGAAGGCATCCGTCTCCGCCACGCTCATGCGCAACATGCGTCCGCCGCCGGCCTCAAAGCGCTTGGTCACATCGGGCGCCTGAATCACTTTGGCCATTTCCACTTGCAAGCGCTTTAACACCGCCGGCGGCGTGCCGGTGCGCGCGAAAATACCGAACCACGCCTCCATTTCGATTTTGGCGACACCGGTTTCATTAACGGTCGGCACGCTCGGCAACCCGGCGAAGCGCTGCGCGCTCGACACCGCCAAGGCCTTGACGCGACCGTCATCGACAAAAACCTTGGCTGTGCCGGCGTTGTCAAAAAACAAATCCACGCGCCCGCTTTGCAAATCCAGATGAGCAGCCTGCGCACCGCGGTACGGCACGTGCACCATTTTCACGCCGGTGATCTGCGCCAGCGCCGCCGCGGCAATGTGCTGGCCGGTGCCCACGCCGCCCGAGGCATAAGTCAACTTGCCAGGATTCGCGCGCGCGTAGTCGATCAGCTCGCGTAAGTTCTGCTGCGGCAAATCCTTGCGCGACACCAGCACGTAGGCATAACTCGCCACCATGCCCACCGGCACAAAATCCGCGAGCGGATCGTACGGCAGCTTTTTATACAAACCCACGTTGGCCGCGATATTGCTCAGGCCGCCCACCAGCAAGGTGTAACCATCGGGCGTGGATTTAGCCGCCGCATCCGTGCCCACCAATGTGCCGGCGCCGGTGCGGTTTTCGACCACGACCTGCTGGTTGAGTTGCTCGCCGAGTTTTTGCGCGGTAACGCGCGCGATAAAATCAAAGCCGCCGCCGGGGGGATTGGGCGCGATAATACGCACGGGGCGATACGGATAATCCTGTGCGTTCGATATCGCTACGCCAGCGCACAGTGCAAGCGCGCCTGCAAACAACATTGCTCTTATCATAGTCTCCTCCATGCACCAGCTTAACGTAAATGGGCGTGGCCTTGGATTTTTCACGAGCATTGACTACCATGTGCACACTCGTCAAAAGACTGGAAGTCATCGCTTTATCCGGTGCTTCCCTTCCCTCACCCCAACCCCTCTCCCGGAGGGCGAGGGGCTTGTACTCCCTTCTCCCTCCGGGAGAAGGGCTGGGGATGAGGGAGGCTTTTGAAGTCGCTACTACGCTTTTCAATCCGAAAAGGATCACCATGAGCACCCCGCATCCCGTCGCCGCCGAACTCCCACCGCATGGTTATGTCATCACCAGGCCCGTGCCCGGCTCGGACATTCCCGCCGACTACACCTTTGTGCTCACGCGCGACGAAATCTATGTGCCGATTGCGGTACGCAAACCCGATGCGCGCAAATTCGGCAGCGGTCCGTTCCCCGCGATCATCATGGGACGCGGCAACGGCCGCGGCGGGCTGCCGCTGGTGGAACAAAAAGTGGCGCTCTACAGCACCATGCAGGACAAAATGATCGCGCGCGGTTACGTCGTGGCCTATGTGAATTACCGTAACGAAATTCCGTATCACTACGAAACGCGCCACATCGCCAAAAATGTAGCCGACGACATCAGCGGCGAAGGCCGCACGCTGAAATCCGAGCCGAGCGTGGATTCCGACGATTTGCAGGCCGTCATCAAATATGTGCGCGCGCTGCCGTACGTGAAAGACGGCAAGGTGGGCTGCGTCGGCGTTAGCCACGGCGGCGAAACCATACTCAAGGCCGCCGTTGAAATGGATTTCACCTGCGGTGTTGCAATCGAAGGTGCATCGCACGAATTTCTTACCGTGAACACCGGGCTCACTGCGCCGCGTGTGGGGAGCGAAATTCAATACAACAATATCGACGTCGCGCGTAAAAATGCCAACAAGGTGCGCGCCATGGAACGCATCCGCCGCATCAACACGCCGATGCTGCACATCGGCCGCGACCCCGATCATCTGCAAGGCATATTCAAACTCGTGCATGAATGGATGGTCGAGGCCGGCAAAGATTCAACGTGGGCGAGCTTCAATCATCCCGCGCACGGTTATCCATTTATCGAACGCGGCGCGCATGGTTCGTATAATCCGAATCCCGAACAGCAGGCGGCATTTGATTTGTTCATGCATTATTTTGATCAGCGGCTTAAAATAAACGACATATCGTAAGTATTTGATTTTACACAATATTTTATTAAAGGCGTCTTTATGAAAATCGCCGTCATCCACGACTACGCCGACGCGCTGCGCAACACACGCGCCTATCCCAAACTGCAAGGCCACGACGTCAAAATTTACAACGACGCCTACACCGATCCCGCGCGCGTGGTTGAACAAGTGAAAGGTTGCGA
>JAYUAH010000280.1:0-2004 GCA_043741415.1 Betaproteobacteria bacterium | reverse complement strand
ATTTTGCTTGAGGCTTTGCTGAAAATCCTGAATCATCACGCGCAGCGGACGCCGCACCCAACCGTGGTGATTGCCGACATCGGTTTCTTCTTTCGGATCTTGCGTAAGGTTGAACACCCACGGCGTTTCGAGATGAATCGGCCCGGTGTTGGGCTCGGTTTCCCATACCATGTGCATTTTCCAGTTGCGCCATTTGGCGGCGCGCAGTTCGTCTTTGATGTAATACACAAAACCTTCGCGCGCGGATTTTTCTGTTTTGCCAAAAAAGAAATCGCTTTGATCGATGCCGTCGATCGGGCGGTCTGCCGGCAGTGTCGCGCCCGCGACGCGCACGAGCGTGGTGTAAATATCGGTGACATGCACAATCTCGTTCGACACCCGCGCCGGCACGCGCCCCGGCCATCGAATGATGAACGGCACGCGCAGCGCGCCTTCCATGGCGGTGTGATAGGTGCCTGTCCATGGCCCCGCAGTGCCGCGCCACGGGCGGCGAAACTCGGGGCCGTTATCGCTGGCGAATATGAATATGGTATTTTCGCCTAAACCAGAAAATTCAATAAAATCAAATACTTGCCCTACGCGATGATCTATCTCGATCATGCTGTCGGCAAAGTCGCCGACGTTGGATTTGCCCGCGAAATCTTGATGCGGCAGGGTCGGGTAATGCAGTTGGGTCAATGGCACGTAAGCAAAAAACGGTTGGTTCGCTTGATGCTGCCGCGTCATGAAATCGATACTGCGTTCAATCAATTGCGAATCGATTTTGCGCCGCAGTTCGAGATCGTACACCGCGACATTTTTCGCCGCTTTGCCGCGACGGCCTTCCATCACGTAAGGCATGGGCACCACACTTGAATCAAACCCCGGCGTGCTGGTGAACATGCTTTCGTTGGTGGTGCGCGGAATGCCGTACCACTCGTCGAAGCCGCGCTCGTGCGGGTAACGCCCTGCGCGGTCGCCCAGATGCCACTTGCCATGAATCGCGGTGGCGTAGCCTTGCGCAGAGAGCAACTGCGCGAGCGTGATTTCCCAAGGCGTGATGCCCTGCGGCAAACCGGCGGGCACCGATTGCAGCGCCCCGGTGCGTATCGGATGCCGCCCCGTCATCAGCGCTGAGCGCGTCGGCACGCAATCGGATTCGACGTTGAAATTGGTGAGACGCAGGCCTTGGGCCGCCAGTGCATCGATGCGCGGCGTGGGCGCGCCGCGCAGCACACCGCCACCGTAACAGCCGAGTTCGCCCCAGCCGAGATTGTCGGCGAGGATTAGTACGATATTCGGTGGGGAAGCCGTAGCCATGGGTTTTCGTTGCCGGTGGAGGAGTGTTACGGATAGTATAGCAATCGTTGCCCAGGAGATCGCCGCCATGAAACTCACCCCACAGCAGTTGGAACAATTCGACCGCGAAGGTTATTTGTTTTTTCCGTCGCTGTTCAAGCCGGAAGAAACCAAAGTGCTGCTCGACGAAGTGCCGCGCCTGTATGCGCAGCAGCGGCCGGAAAACGTGCGCGAAAAAACCGGCGGCGTAGTGCGCACCAATTTTGCCGCGCACCTATACAGCAAACCGTTTGCCACGCTCGCGCGCCACCCGCGCATGATAGCGCCGGTGATGCAGATTTACGGTGAAAAGCTTTATATGCATCAGTTCAAGATCAACGGAAAAATGGCCTTTGACGGCGATGTGTGGCAATGGCATCAGGATTACGGCACCTGGGTCAACGACGATGATATGCCCGAACCGCGCGCGATGAACGTGGCGATTTTTCTCGACGAGGTGAACGAGTTCAACGGCCCGCTGATGTTTATTCCCGGCAGCCATAAGCTTGGCATGCTCGACGCCGGCCATGACCTCACCACCACCAGCTATCCGCTGTGGACGATCGATAACGACAGCATCGCCAAGCTGGTCGGTCGCGGCGGCATCGTCGCGCCGAAAGGCCCGGCCGGCTCGATGATTATGTTTCATTCCTGTTTGGTGCATGCCTCGTCCTCGAACTTGAGCCC
>JAYUAH010000279.1:0-4905 GCA_043741415.1 Betaproteobacteria bacterium | reverse complement strand
GCGAGTATGCGCGCGAGCTCGGCATTGAGTTTCTCGATCACCGCTTGCGGTGTGCCTGCGGTGGCGAGCATGCCGTACCACGAGCGCATGTCGTAGCCGGGCACGCCGGATTCGGCGATGGTGGGCACTTCGGGAAATTGCGGATCGCGCTGGTTGGCGGAGGTGCCCAGCACTTTGAGACGTCCGCTTTTAACGTGCGGAATCACCGGCGCCATGCTGGCGAATGCGACTTCCAACCGGCCGGTAATGAGGTCAATGGTATACGCCGGGCTGCCGCCTTTGTACGACACATGGATCATTTGCACGCCGGTCAAGTAGGTGAACAGCGCGCCGCCGAGATACGGCGTGGAGCCATTGCCTGAAGAGCCATAGGTGAGTTGTCCGGGCCGGCTCTTGCCGATTTTAGCAAGCTCGCCGGCATTTTTGACCGGCATCGACGGATGCACCACCAGCATCAGGCCCGCCGTCGCCGCCAGGGTAATCGGCGCGAACGCACGCTGCGCGTCGTACGGCATTTTGGCGTACAGATAGCTGTTGACAACCACCGGGCCGGTGGCGCCGATGAGCAAGGTGTAACCATCCGGTGCGGCTTTCGCCACCGCGTCGCCCGCGAGATTGCCGCCCGCGCCACCGCGGTTATCGACTATCACTGGCATTCCCCACGCTTCGGTGAGTTTCGCCGCCAGCGGCCGCGCCACCACATCGGTGACGCTGCCGGCGGGGAACGGGGTGACCATGCGAATCGGCTTTTCCGGGTACGCGGCCAGGCAAGGCGCGCCGATCAGCATGCCGCATACAAACCGCATAACCCTCAATCTGCCTCTCCTCCGTTTGCCGATTGCGTGGCACAATAACGCCCATGCAAGGCAAAACTATTGTTTACGACACCATCACGGTAAAACGCGAAGGCGGTTTCGCGTTCGATGTATGGCATCAGAATCACTATGTTCCGTCAGTACTGGCCACGGGTCAATTACTGAACGTGCAGTGCTATTGCAGTCCCCTGCGCGCGACCTACGTTTCAGTGTTCGAATCCAATGCCAGAGCGTCCGCGCTGCACGGCGTGTTGCCTGCGCCGGAGCATGACTCGATCATTGCCACCGAACGTCATGTTGCTGCCTTCATGAACGAACAAACGGCAGCCGGTGCCATTGCGCCGCTGCGCGATGCGGCGATACTTTATCCGGTGTTGTTCAAGGTGCCGGCAACGGGCGAACAGGATTTCAATGCCTGGTACGATGACGAGCATGTGGGCATTTTATTGCGCAGCCCGTACTGGCCGATGTGCCGGCGCTTCAAAGTTCACAAACCGTCGCCGGGCTCATGGACGCACATCGCGCTGCATTATTTGACCGATTTGCGCGCGCTCGAATCCAAAGAGCGCGACGAAGCACGCGCCACGCCATGGCGCGAGCGGCTCGCGCAAAACACCTGGTTCAAGGGTGATTATCGCGTGCTGTATAAAATCGGCGCACGTCGAGCTACGTAAAATAATTGTTTAAAATCAAATACTTACGTAATTACTCAGTTTCACCGCGATTTTCATTGAAGACACCGGCCAACGGCCCGCGCGTCCAGTACGGCGTGTATTCATTGACGATATCCAGATACTGCGCGGAATCGCCAAACAGCTTCACATCCATCGCTGATGTAAACGGCGCGCTGGCTTCTACCCACGCGATGTAATCGATCTGCTGGTTGTAATCCGAACGCAGCACGCGGATCTGTTGGGTCTCGGCGCGCTTTTCGTAATTGGCAAGCACGCCCTGCGTGATGCGATCGGCCAAGGTATCGGGCGCGCCGCGAAATCGCAGTAGCGTAAGCCGCGAAAAATTGCCGGTCAGCACTTGGCCCGGATAAATCTGCGTGCCACTCGCACGATACTGGCCGCGCACTTTGGTCAGCATGCGCTTGGTCCACGCGCTAAAGCCATTCCACGAGGCTTTTTTGTAAGCCTCGCTTTCGAGCACATCGATAGTTGTCAAATCATACATCGATAAATAGCGCGGCCAGCCGTTAACGCACACAAAGCGCCGGCCCGATTCAAAACCCGGGATGCGCGTGCGCTCCGGTATGTGTTCCATGTCGTACCAATCGTTGAATTCCTCGTCATAGGCCGGTGGCGGCTCCATGGTCACCATCAGGAAGCCTTTGCCTTGCTGTTGTTCAGCCATGCTTTAACTCGCTCCTTCGTTATTCAATCGTTGTTCGATCATGGGTTGGTAAATATCTATCGGCCAGCGCTGTTCACGCAGCAGCGCTTGCGCTTGTTGCCCGGCGATACGCGCGACACCGCGTTCGCCGCCACGGTCATTTTCGCCGACCGGCTGCATCCACGCAAACGGCACGCCGCTGCCTTCGACTGCGGCGCGTGCTGCATCGGTGACGGCGAATCGTTCATGCATAGCCACGTTCGGCGCAAGTTCAAGACCGCTGAAAAACCGCCTCACCCAATCGGTGATGCAATCCTGATAGCCCTTAAAGCCGCCGCCACCCATGGCGCGGTATTCGGCGCACCGGAACACCGCCATGTCGTGTATGGAATGCACGGTCAAATAATAGTTACCTTGCCGAGTCGCCGCGATAAAGCGCTGTGACGTGAGAAAGCCCGGCACCGCCAGCAACTCGCCGAGGCGTTCGCCGCCATACCAGTTATTCCACCTCGCTTCGCGCACGGGATCGTTGAATCGGCATTCGACCATGTAGAGCAATGGTTACTCCTTAGCGCTGCGTGGCGTGCGTTGCGCTGCATATTCACCGGCGAGGCGCCCAGACGTAAACCCCCACCCCAAGTGATTGCCGTGACCCTTGAGCAGCAGTCCACCCTGCCCCGTTGCGCCCGCAGCGTACAGACGCTGGATCGGCACATCGTTTTTACCTAACACTTGCAGCCCGGTATTGACCGCCAGTCCGCCATCCGTGTAATTGATGTAATTCTTGACCGGCCCCAGCGCGTAGAACGGCGCGCGCGTTATCGTCGACGGCGCGGACGCCTTCACCGAAGGATGCACCACCAGAATAAACGGTGACGAGGCCAGCAGCGTCACTGCGCTAAAATCCTTCACCGGATCGTAATTGAGTTTCTTGTAGAGACCCACGGCAATCGCATTGGCGATATTGTATTGATACAGCGTGTGGCCATCCGCCGGCGCACTCGCCGCTAATTCCGTCGCGAGCTTGGCGCCGAGCACGCGCCCGATCACATCCGCACCACCGCCGGGTGGAAACGGCACAATGAAGCGCACAGGTTTCGTCAGGTACCGTTGCGCGGCAGCATTCGCCACTGCGGCCGCCGCCAACAACAACACGCACCAAACCTTCATCGGCAAATTCTCCACGCACACGACGGCTGTTCGTACATTGCGTTGCCAATCCTGTGTGTACTTTGAAGCACAATTGCGCCTGCAAAGGCTGATTTGAGCTATTCTATAATTTTAGCGTACGCTGCGAATGCGGTAGTCCATAACATGCATTCCCTCTCAACCTCACAGCCTCACGGTAGTTCACCCATTGAAGGATGTTGTTCATGCAACTGTTCGTACCATTGTTGGCGTTGAGCGCGGCTGCATTCAGCAGCTTCGTTTGCGCACAAAATTCTTCGACAAGCTCGGGACAAGCTTTTCCGTCGAGGCCGATCCGCATCATCGTCGCGTTTCCCGCTGGTGGCGGCACCGATATCGTGGCACGCATGATCGCGCCCAAGCTCGGCGAAGCGCTGGGCACGCAAGTGGTGATCGAAAATCGCGCCGGCGCGCAGGGTGTTATCGGTACCGACCTTGCGGCCAAAGCGCCGGCGGACGGCCACACGATGTTCATGGGCACTCTCGGCAATCTGGCGGTGAACACCGTGCTCTACGGCAACAAGCTGCCGTTCAATATCGAACGCGATTTCGCACCCATCACGCACGTGGTCGACGTGTGGTTCGTGCAGATGATTCATCCATCGCTGCCGGCGAAAAATCCGCGCGAGCTGATCGCGCTCGCCAAGTCCAAGCCGGGCGAGCTGAATTATTATTCCAGCGGCGCCGGTGGCGCACCGCATCTTGCAGCCGAAATGTTTAACGCGCTGGCGGGCATACGCACCACACACGTGCCGTACAAAGGCAGTGCGCCGGGCCAAACCGATCTCATGGCGGGCCAGGTGCAGATCGGCTATGACAGCATTGTGCAGTCGCTGCCTTTCATCAGGGCCGGCAAGCTGCGGGCGCTGGCGGTGCTGGGCGCCAAACGCACACCGCTGCTGCCCGACACGCCGAGCATGAGCGATTATGTCCCCGGCTTTGCGTTGACCAACTGGTTTGCGCTGGTGATACCAGCGGCGACACCCGCCGATATTCGTAACCGCTTGCACGCCGAAGTCGTGAAAATTTTGCGTGCGCCCGAGATCAAAGAACGCCTGCTCGGCATGGGCGCAGAACCCGTGGGCAATACGCAGGAACAATTCGGTGCGTTCATCAAGTCCGAAACCGCGAAGTGGGGCAAAGTCATCCGCGACGCCAATATCAAAGCGGAGTAGTGGTTGGTGAGCGCTGAATTTCTCGCCGGCTTGCCGCTCGCAGATCAGGTCGCCGCGCGCATTCTGCGCAAACAAGCGCAGCGCATCGGCGAGCGCACCTTCGTGGTGTGCGGCAACGAAACCGTGACCTATGCCGAGGCCGACCGCCGCGCCGATCGCATCGCGTGCGCGATGCACGCACTGGGCATAGTCAAAGGACAACGTGTCGCATTGCTGCTGCACAACCGTGTTGAATATCTCGATTTGTGGTTTGGGCTGTCGCGTATCGGCGCCATTCAATTGCCGCTGAATACCGCCTACAAAAGCCTGCAACTGCTGCACACCTTAAAGCGCGCACCGGTCACCGCGATTGTGGTAGAAGACGCGCTGCTGCCGGAACTCGAAGCCAT
>JAYUAH010000278.1:0-2008 GCA_043741415.1 Betaproteobacteria bacterium | reverse complement strand
TTTGGGTGACTTGCATTCGCTACTCCGCTCTGGTTCCAGACGCTTTAACCACTTTGGCCCACTTCGCAATCTCACCGCGCAGAAACGAACTGGTTTGCTCTGGCGTGCCGCTCATCGGCTCGGCGCCGAGTGCCGCGAGTTTTTCGCGCACCTCGGGCAACTGCACGATGCGATTGATCTCGCTGTTAAGCCGCGCAATGATATCGCGTGGCAGGCCGGCGGGGCCGGCGAGCACATACCAGGTGCCGGATTCAAAGTCCGCGACACCCGCTTCAACCATGGTCGGCACGTCACGCGCGGCACTGCTGCGCTTGACGCTGGTGACGGCCAGCGCGCGCAGGCGCCCGGTTTTCACATGCGGGATTACCGACAGCATATTGGAAAACATCATGGTCACTTGTCCGGCGATGATATCGGTGTTGGCCTGCGGCGTGCCTTTGTACGGCACGTGCAGTATGTCGAGGCCGGTGTGCATTTTGAACATTTCGCCGGTGAGATGCGGCGAACTGCCGGTGCCGGTGGAAGCAAACGTGAGTTGTCCCGGTCGTGCCTTGGTGAACGCGATCAGTTCTTTCACTGTTTTCGCTGGCAGCGACGGATGGATTACCAGCGCGAACGGCACCGAGGCTTTCATCGCCACTGCATCAAAATCCTTGAGCAAATCAAACGGCGGCTTGCGGCTCAAACTCTGGCTGATGGTGATCGACGCGGGCACGTCAACAAAAGTGTAGCCATCGGGCGGTGTGCGCATCGCGAGTTCGACAGCGATATTGCCGGCCGCGCCGGGACGGTTATCCACCACGAATTGTTGGCCGAACGCTTTGGACAATTCGGGCGTGATCAGCCGCGTGACAATGTCAGAGCCCGCGCCGGGCGGGTAGCCGACGAGTATGCGCACCGGTTTGGTGGGGTAGCCCTGCGCGCTAATGCCCGCCGTCGCAACGAGCGCCATTAGCCCTGCCAAATATGTATGTAAGTATTTGATTTTAAACAATTAATTTTCCTTCGTTTCGGACGACTTCATCACCCGCGCCCCATTCACGATTTGGGCCTCGATATGACGTGTGAATTCTTCGGGCGTGTTGGTGACCAACGCCGCGCCCTGCGACGCTGCGCATTTCGGCGTTTAGTTTTGCGATGACCGCCGGCGGTGTAGCACGCAGCGTGTCGCTGCGACGGGCGGCGAAATTCTAGCACGCAGGTTTGCCGTGCTTGATGCTAATCGCGGCAATTAAAAAAACCCATGGATCGCACGCATCGGTCGGCTAAAATACCGCCCTTTGGTATTTCTGGTATTTCTGGTATTTCTGGCACATCAGGCACACACGGAGCGAGGCACTATGAGTAAACCTTTGGTAGGCATTGTCATGGGCAGCACCAGCGACTGGGACATCATGAAACAGGCTGCCCAGCAACTCAAAGACTTTGGTGTCGCGTACGAAGCGCGCGCGCTGTCGGCGCATCGCACGCCGGATTTGTTGTTCGAGTGGGTCGAGCACATGGTTGCGGGCGGCGCGCAGTGTTTTATCGCGGGCGCCGGCGGTGCCGCGCATCTGGCGGGCGTGGTCGCCGCGAAAACCACGCTGCCGGTGCTGGCGGTGCCGATTCCCTCTAAACATTTGGGCGGACTCGATTCGCTGCTGTCGATGGTGCAAATGCCCAAGGGCATCCCGGTGGCGACGTTCGCCATCGGCGAGGGCGGGTCGGCCAACGCGGGATTGTTCGCGGTGTCGGTGCTGGCGTTGCAGGATAAAGCGCTGGCGCAAAAACTTGTGGCGTTCCGCGTGAAGCAGACTGAAGCGGTTAAAGCGGCGAAGTTGCCGCAGCTATAAATGCAGGATGGGCGGACCGCGGACTCGATCCGCGGGCAACCCATCGACTTTTCTTACTCTGTGATGGGTTACGCTACGCTCCACCCATCCTACGCATAGACTACGCAAATCATGCCCAACAACGAAGCCATACTCGAAACCAATCTCAGTAGTCTCAAGTTCCTGCATCGCGGCAA
>JAYUAH010000277.1:0-2012 GCA_043741415.1 Betaproteobacteria bacterium | reverse complement strand
AATTATTGGGTTTACTCACTTTTCAATATCGTCAGACCTGTGATTGGGCCCGCTGGCAAGACGCTTGGGAACAACTTGCGCCAAGGCTGGAAAGCGGCGAAGCACTAGGCAGTCCGTTCTGGTTGTTGTGCGAACCGATTACGCCCGCGCAACAGTTGCACTATACGCAGGCATGGGCACGTGTACGCTTCGGCAACGCGAAAGTGGTTGCGCCCCGCGCGCCGCGCAAAGGCGGTCGACTGCGCATCGGCTACTTGTCATCCGATTTTCAAGAACATGCGGCGGCGTACCTGATCGCTGATGTCATGGAGCATCACGACCGCAGCCAGTTCGAGATCTTCGCGTATTCGTACGGCCCCAATGACGATAGCGCCATGCGGCGGCGTTTGCGCGCGGCCTTCGAACATTTTGTCGATATCGCGTGGGAGCCCGATGATGTGGCTGCCGCGCGTATCCGCGACGACCAGATCGACATCCTGGTGGAACTCAAAGGCTATACCGTGGGCGACCGCTTGACGATTATGGCGCAGCGGCCGTGTGACATACAGATCACCTGGCTGGGCTATCCCGGCACCACCGGCGCGCCGTTCGTGGATTACCTCATTGCCGACCAGTACATCATCGCGTCAGGCGAGGAAGCAACCTGTTCCGAGCGCGTGTTGCGTATGCCGCATTGTTATCAGCCGAACGATCGCAAACGAGAGATTGCGCAGCCGCTCAGTCGCGCGGATTACGGGCTACCCGAGCAGGGGTTCGTATTTTGCTGCTTCAATCAAACCTACAAGATCACACCGGATGTTTTCGCGGTGTGGATGCGCTTGCTGCGCCGCATTCCGCAGAGCGTGTTGTGGCTGGTGGACAGCAACCCGCGGGCGCAACAAAACTTGCGGGCGCAGGCGTCCGCGCACGGCATCGATGCAGATAGACTGGTGTTTGCGCCGCGCAAACCTTATGCCGAACATTTGGCGCGATACAAAGTGGCAGACCTCGCCCTCGATACCTTGCCGTACACCTCGCACACCACGCTGAGCGATGCCCTGTGGTGTGAATGTCCGGTGGTGGGATTGCGCGGCAACATTTTTGCGGCGCGCGTGTCCGGCAGTCTGCTCACGGCGGCGGGCCTGCCCGATTTGATTACCGAAAACCTCGCTGATTACGAGCAACTGGCGTATGAGATCGCGACTGATCCGTCGCTATTGCAAGACCTGCGCGCAAGGTTGGAACAGGCCAAGGGCACCGCGCCATTGTTTAACCCGGCGTTGTTTGCGCGTGATCTTGAACAACTCTATCGAAGCGTCGTTCCTCATTCTTAGACACATAAAAAAACGGGCGCCGAAGCGCCCGTTAAATCAAACGTGAAACTTGTGATGCGATATTAGAAGCGGTGTCCGATGGACATCGCGTAAGCATGCGCATCCGAACCCGGCGCCACGTTGTTGCTAACACCACCGATTTCGTAGTTCGCATTGGCTTTGTTTTTCAGCGCGCTATAGCCTGCTGTCACTTCGGTACGCTTGGACAACGCATACACGTAGCGGATTTGCCACAACTGAACCCCAGTACCGCCAGCGACGTTGGCCACAGGACGATTACCCATGCCGGTGCCGATGGCTTGGCCGGTGGTGCCGATGGCCACTGCGCCCAGCGGACCTGAACCCGAGATATCACCCGCGCGCGAATAAGCGGCGCGAATACCGTGCGGTCCGGAGATATTCCAGTCGATACCGACGTGCCAGGTTTTAACCTTCTGCTTCGACCCGGTGACACCGTTTGTATCCGCCTTTTGCTCCGAGTACTGGCCGCCCAACTTCAGTCTGTTCGGGAACGTGTAGGAACCAGCCAACACCCAAGCACGCTCATCCGTGCCGGCGCAGCCGGCACCCAACGCAGGTGCTGCAGGCGGTACGGCCGGCGTGCCGGTGACGCATCCGGCAGTTCCAGCAAGTGGGGCGCCGTAGAAGGACTTGTGTCTTTCATACGCCGCGTTTACGGCGATCGGGCCATTGTTGTAG
>JAYUAH010000276.1:0-2014 GCA_043741415.1 Betaproteobacteria bacterium | reverse complement strand
AAATGGTGTGAGCATGACGCGCCTGGAGTCGCGTCCGGCGCGCACCGGGCGCTGGGAATATGTGTTTTACGTCGATATCGAAGGCCATACGCTCGATCCGCGCGTGGCGAAAGCGCTTGCCGCGATTGAACGCAAAGCGTCGTTCGTCAAAAATCTCGGCTCTTATCCCGCGGCGTTTGTACGGTAGCTGCCATGACCATTTGCGATCTTGCACCAGCGTACATACGCGCCATTGCGCCGTATCAACCTGGCAAGCCGATCTCCGAACTCGCGCGCGAATTCGGCCTGGCCGAATCGAGCATCATCAAGCTCGCCTCGAATGAAAATCCGCTGGGCGTCAGCCCCAAAGCGCAAGCGGCGATACATGCGATGCTCGAGGGCCTCGCGCTGTATCCCGACGGCAACGGTTTTGTGTTGAAGCACGCGCTGTCGCGTCACCTCAGCGTGGGCATGGATCAACTGGTACTGGGCAACGGTTCGAATGACGTGCTGGAACTCGCCGCGCGTGCGTTTCTTGCGCCCGCCAATTCGGCGGTGTATGCGCAGTATGCGTTTGCGGTGTATCCGCTGGTAGTGCAAGCGATGGGTTGCGTGGGCATTGAAGTGCCGGCGAAAAATTTCGGCCATGACCTCGATGCCATGTTGCGCGCGGTGCGACCCGATACGCGCACCGTGTTCGTGGCCAATCCGAATAACCCCACCGGCACGCTGGCCGCGGCGGCGGACTTGGAGCGCTTCATTGCCGCGTTACCCGCGCACGTGCTGATGGTGCTGGACGAGGCCTACAACGAATACCTGCGCCCCGAGCATCGTGCGGATAGTTTGTCGTGGCTGAAAAAATATCCCAACTTGTTAATCACACGAACTTTTTCCAAGGTCTATGGCCTGGCGGGCCTGCGCGTGGGTTATGCGGTGGGCAGTGCCGGTGTGGCGGACCTGCTTAACCGCGTGCGCCAGCCGTTTAATGTCAATAGCATTTCGTTGGCGGCCGCCGCCGCTGCGCTGGATGATCATGACTTCGTGCGCAAGAGCTACGAGTTGAACCTGGCCGGCATGGCGCAAATGACCGCGGGTTTGAAAAAGTTCGGACTCGGGATCATGTCGTCGCATGGCAATTTCGTGACCTTCAAAGTTGCGGATGCCAAGGCCGTGAATTTGGCGCTGCTCGAAGCGGGCGTGATCGTGCGGCCCATCGCGGGCTACGGTTTACCGGACTGGCTGCGGGTTTCGATCGGCCTTGAATCCGAGAACGCGCGCTTTCTGGATAGCCTCAAATCGGTGATAGGCGCGTGAGCGCGTGAACGCATCATGAGCAAACTGCGGATCAACAAGCTGGTGATTATCGGCGTGGGCCTGATCGGCGGGTCATTCGCGCTGGCGCTGAAAAAAGCCGGCGTGGTGCAGCATGTCGTCGGTGTGGGGCGCACGCGTAAAAATCTGAATCTCGCGCTGAAACTCGGCGTCATCGACGAAATTTCGCATGATGCGTCGCAAGCCGTGCGCGACGCCGACTTGGTGCTGATCGGCACGCCGGTGGGGCAAATGGCCGGCGTGATGAAAGCGATTGCGCCGCACCTGGGTAACAAGACCATCATTACCGACGGCGGCAGCACCAAACAGGATGTGATCGCCTGCGCACGCAAACACTTGGGCAAACATGTGGTGCGTTTTGTGCCGGCGCATCCGATGGCGGGTACCGAGATGAGCGGTGCTGCGGCGGCGTTTGCAGAGTTGTATCACGAGCGCAAAGTGATTTTGGTGCCGCAAGCCGAAACCACGGCCAAGGCGGTCAGTCTCGTGCGCGCGGCGTG
Organism: Betaproteobacteria bacterium; assembly: GCA_043741415.1. Classification (GTDB taxonomy): domain Bacteria; phylum Pseudomonadota; class Gammaproteobacteria; order Burkholderiales; family SG8-41; genus UBA5216. The sequence goes on along the minus strand of JAYUAH010000276.1, from coordinate 203 downwards.
GATCGCGTGTGGCGCAAAGGTGGTGCGCCTCAAGGCGCGCGAGCATGATGAGATTCTGGCCGCGGTCAGCCATCTGCCGCATGTGGTGGCGTTTGCGTTGATGGGCATGCTGGCGAAACGCAGCGATGCCAAGCGCCTGCTCGGATTTTCCGCCGGCGGCTTGCGCGACACGGTGCGCATTTCCGGCAGCTCGCCCGAAATGT
>JAYUAH010000275.1:0-4927 GCA_043741415.1 Betaproteobacteria bacterium | reverse complement strand
TCTCAGTTTTGAACCACTCAGAAAACATCCGTCTTCACTCGCAAAATGATCGATTTACCCTCAAAATCTACCCACTCGACTTCCTGAAGACCCAAAACAATAAGAGAGCACAAATGGCTAATCCGTTATTGCCGGGAAATATGCTGGTCTCCAATCTTGAAATGGTACCCGGACGCCGCGTGCGCACGCACCTGGGCATGGTTCAGGGCAGCACCGTGCGCTCCAAGCATGCGGGCAAGGATTTGCTGGCCGGACTCAAGAACATTGTCGGCGGCGAGTTGAAGGCGTACACCGAGTTGATGCAGGAAGCGCGTGAGCAAGCCACCGAACGCATGGTTGCGCAAGCCGAATCCATCGGCGCCAATGCGGTGCTCAACGTGCGCTATTCAGGCACGTCGATCACCATGGGCGCGGCGGAAATACTGGCCTACGGCACTGCGGTCGTGCTCGAGTAACGCGCGATGGAAGTTCTTGCGGAGTTCTTCAACATCATCGTTTTTGTGGCGCTGCTGGCGCTGGGCTACTTTGTCGGCCGCTGGAAAGAGCGCAAGCACTACACGTCGATTCGTGAGCGCGAAGCGCAATACGCGAATGTGCTGGCCTTCGCCGTGCGCTATCCGCCGGACGTGGTGACGCCGCAGGATTGCAAGCTGGTGAGCGGTTCGGTGGTGATTAGTTCGGATTACTTTAAGCAGTTTGTCGCCGGGCTGCGCACGCTGATCGGTGGCCGGCTGACGTCCTATGAATCGCTGCTCGACCGTGCGCGGCGCGAGGCGACGCTGCGCATGAAAGCAGAGGCGCAGCGCTTTGGCAGCACGCTGGTGGTCAACGTCAAAATGGAAAGCACCACCATCTCGGGTGGTTTTCGCAAAGGCATGCCGGCGATGGAGGTGATGGCCTACGGTACAGCGCTAAAGCCCACTGCGGCGCGCGGTTAGCGGCGCCGGCTGGTCGCGCATGCAGTACCAAAACCGGCAGCCGGACGAATCCGTCAATTACAGTACCGAGCATCCGCTGAAAGAGTTCGCGTGGCTGGTGTTCGGCCTGCTGGGGGTGATTGCGGTGGGCGCGGCGCTGCTGGGTTTTTTTGCCGGCGAAATTGCGTCGCGCTTGCCGTTTTCGCTGGAAAAAGATTATGCCAAAAGCATAGCGCAGCACTGGCAGGATAAGCCGCGCGATGCGGCCGCCGAGGCCGCACGCACAGAACTGCGCGCGATTGCAGCCAAGCTCGCGCCCGCCATGCAACTGCCGCCCGACATGGAGATCGTGGTGCACTATTCGCCGGACAGCGTCACCAATGCGTTTGCCACGTTGGGTGGAAACGTGGTGTTCTATCGCGGGCTGATCGAAAAATTCGATAGCGAAGACGCAGTGGCGATGGTGATGGCGCACGAAATCGCGCACGCCAAGCTGCGGCATCCGGCGGCGAGCCTGGGGCGCGGCATCGCGGTGGGTCTGACGCTGTCGCTGATTTCCGTGGGTGTGGGCGAAGGTGTGGCCGGCAGCGCGATGCAGACCGCGGGGGTGTTGCCCCTGCTGAAATACAGCCGCGATCAGGAAAGTAATGCGGATAAAGAAGCGCTGGCCGCGCTGGTGGCGGTGTACGGACATGTGGGCGGCGCGCGCGATACTTTCAACGCCTTTGCCAAGCTGACCGCACCCAGTGGTTCGCCTGTCAGTTTTTTGCGCACACATCCGCTGACGTCGGAGCGCATTGCGGCCATAGAGCGCATGGCGACCGAACGTGGCTGGAAGCTCGACGGCGAGCGGCGACCACTGCCGCCGGCACTGGCGCGGCTCAAACACGAAACGCGAGCGAAAGCAGACAACGAACGTTGATCTGGGATAATCGGCTCGCGTGGCTGATTGAATTTAATTCGGGAGACTTCCATGTTGTCGTTGAAATCCGCAGTAGCGTGTGGCGTGATGGTGCTGGCAGGCAGTGCGTTCGCGCAAACACCCATTACCTTGAAGGCGATGGGCTCGTTTCACATCGGCGGACGCGAGATCACGCTGTCGGGCAAGCCGGTGAAGGAGGTTCAGTTCACACCGGGCGGCGTGCCGGCGAAGGTGGACCCAAACGGCGTGTATCAAGTCGAGCAGATGTATGTGCAGTACTTCATTCCGCAAAATCAGCGCGGCGCGTTGCCGCTGCTGATGTGGCACGGCGGCGGTTTGTCGGGGGTGACTTACGAAACCACGCCCGATGGGCGTGAAGGCTGGATGAATTTTTTCCTGCGCCGGGGTTGGGCAGTGTACAACTCCGATGCGGTGGAGCGCGGGCGCTCGGGGTGGGCGATGTATCCGGATGTGTTCAAGAGCGAGCCGGTATTTTTGACCAAGGAAAATCCGTTCGAACGTTTTCGCATCGGCGCAGGGCCGGGCTCGTATAACAAGGATATTGCAAAAATGAAGTTGAAGCCCGGCAGCCAGTTCCCCGCCGAGGGCTACGACAATTTCACCAAGCAGGGCGTGCCGCGCTGGACCACCACCGACGAGCCGATTATTCGCGCGTACACCGAGTTGGTGGACAAGGTGTGCCCGTGCGTGGTGCTGGTGCATTCGCAATCGGGTTCGTTCGGGCAACTGGTGGCGCAGGCGCGGCCTGACAAAATCAAGGCGCTGGTGCTGGTGGAGCCGGCGGCGCCCGGTAATCCGGCGCAGGCGGCCAATCTCAAAAATATTCCGATACTCGCGGTGTACGGCGATTACATCGAAGAAGACCCGCGCTGGCCCACCATACGCGCCAATGAACTCAAATTTCTGGAATCGGTTAAAGCCGCCGGTGGAAAATACGATGTTGTGGACCTGCCCAAGATCGGCATCAAGGGCAATTCGCACATGATCATGATGGATAAGAATAGCGATCAGGTGGCGGGCGTGATTCAGGATTGGCTGGCGAAGCAGGGTTTGTATCGCCAATGAAAGTCGGCCTCTTCGTCACCTGCCTGGTCGACCTGATGCGTCCGAGTATCGGCTTCGCCGCGTTGAAGTTGCTCGAAGCGGCGGGTTGCGAAGTGGTCGTGCCCAAAACACAAACCTGCTGCGGACAGCCGGGCTATAACTCGGGTGATCGTGCGTCGGCGTTGGCGCTCGCTCGTAAGGTACTTGCAGAATTCGAAGCGTTTAATTACGTAGTGGCGCCGTCGGGTTCATGCGCCGGCATGGTACGCACGCACTACGCCGATTTATTTACGGGACAGCCGGAGCAAGCACGCGCTGCAAAACTTTGTGCGCGAACGTATGAGTTGACGGATTTTTTGGTGAGCGTTATGCATTTCGAGCACACTAAAAAAAATTCAATAAAAACATATACTTACCATGATTCGTGCGCGGGGCTGCGCGAGTGTGGCGTGAAGACGCAGCCGCGCGCGTTGCTCGCGCAAATCAAAGGCCTCACGCTCAAAGAAATGGATGAATGCGAAACCTGCTGCGGTTTTGGTGGCACGTTCGCGGTGAAGTACGGCGATATCTCCACGCATATCGCGGATCGCAAATGCGACAACATCGCGGCCTGTGGCGTCGATGCGGTGGTGCTCGGTGATCTCGGTTGCATGTTGAATATCGAAGGACGCTTGCGCCGGCGCGGTGATTTGAAAACGCAGGTGCTGCACGTGGCGGAAGTGCTGGCGGGCGACGCGGATTGAGGGGCCCGCCTTGTTGGGTAATAATCAGTTTGCACAATCAAGCATACGGACACAGCAATGCAACAGTACGATGTGATTGTCGTGGGCAAAGGCAATGCGGCACTGTGTGCGGCGTTATCGGCGCGCGACAAGGGCGCGACCGTGGCGATGCTGGAAGCGGCGACGATCGATGGATCCGGCGGCAACAGCCGTTTCGCGGGCGGCGTGATGCGCTTTGCATACAGCAAAGTCGAAGATCTGCAGCAGATCACTGAAATCCCCGAAGACGAAGCGAAAAACACCGATTGGGACAGCAACACCATCGACGAGTTTTACGACGACTTGTATCGCGTGACGGCGTTTCGCACCGATCCGAATCTGAGCGAAGCGTTGATCACGCAAAGCCACGCCGGCATGGTGTGGCTGCGTTCGCAGGGTGCGTCGTTCGTGCCGAACTATGGTTCGCAGTCGACGATGGTGAATGGCAAACGTAAATTTTTTGGCCGTTTTCCATTGACTGTAAACGGTGGCGGCGCGGGACTGGTGGAGGACTTGACCAAAACCGCCGTCAAAAAGGGAATCGCCATTTTTTACGAAACGCGTGCGATTTCGTTGATCTATGACGGTGTGAATGTGCAAGGCGTGCGCGCCAAGCAAAAGGGCGTGCCGGTCGAGTTTCACGCCAAGGCAGTGGTGCTCGCCTGCGGTGGTTTTGAAGCGAATCCCGAGTGGCGCACGCGTTACCTCGGTCCCGGTTGGGAGCTGGCGAAGGTGCGCGGCTCGCGCCACAACCTCGGCGAAGGTCTGAAGATGGCGCTCGACATCGGCGCCTGCCCGTACGGCAACTGGTCGGGGCGGCACGCGGTGTCGTGGGAGCGTCACGCGCCCGAATTCGGCATCGTCGAAAAATCGCACGACCCGTATCGTCACAGCTATCCACTGTCGATCATGATCAACGCAGAAGGCAAACGCTTTGTCGACGAGGGGCAGGATTTTTACAACTATACCTATGCCAAGTACGGCGCGGAAGTGTTGAAGCAGCCCGGCCAGTACGCGTATCAGGTGTTCGATGCGAAAACTAAACCGCTGCTAAAAAAAGAATACAGCGGGCGCGAAGTGACCAAGTTCGTGGGCAACACGCTGGAAGAATTGGCGGCCAAGCTCGAAGGCGTCGATGCGCAGGCGTTTCTGAAAACCGTGCGTGAATATAATGCTTCGATAAAAACTGAGATGCCTTTCAGCCACGCGGTGCGCGATGGCCGCTGCACCGTGGGCATCGAGCCGGTGAAATCCAACTGGGC
>JAYUAH010000274.1:0-4943 GCA_043741415.1 Betaproteobacteria bacterium | reverse complement strand
TGTGTGCTTACTGCGGTACTTACTGTTGTACTCAATGGGGTCGCCATCATGCTAGATAAAGTCAAATCCGCTGTGCAGTTGAAAGACATGAGCCTGTTTCGCCAGCAGTGCTATATCAATGGTGCGTGGGTCGATGCCGACGATAAGTCCACGTTGACGGTGTACAACCCGGCCGATGGTTCGCTGGTGGGCACGGTGCCAAAAATGGGTGCGGCGGAAACCAAGCGCGCGATTGAAACCGCGCACGAAGCCTTCAAACTGTGGCGCGCGAAAACCGCCAAGGAGCGCGCGGCGATCTTGCGCAAATGGTTCGAGCTGATGGTGGCGAACACCGAAGATCTCGCGGTGCTGATGACGTTGGAGCAGGGTAAACCGCTGGCCGAATCGCGCGGCGAAATCGGCTACGGCGCCTCGTTCATCGAGTGGTTCGCCGAAGAAGGCAAACGGGTTTATGGCGACACCATTCCGGCGCAGGCCAATGACAAACGCATCGTCGTCATCAAGCAGCCGATCGGCGTGTGCGCGGCAGTGACGCCGTGGAATTTTCCCAACGCCATGATCACGCGCAAAGCCGGCCCGGCGCTGGCCGCCGGTTGCACCATGGTGATCAAGCCTGCATCGCAAACGCCGTTTTCGGCGCTGGCCTTGTGCGAACTGGCCGAGCGCGCCGGCATACCCAAGGGCGTGATTTCGGTGATTACCGGTTCCGCCGGCCCGGTGGGCAAGGAACTGACTACACATCCGCTGGTGCGCAAATTCACGTTTACCGGCTCCACTGAAATCGGCAAATTGCTGATGGCACAGTGCGCGACCACGGTGAAAAAAGTGTCGCTGGAATTGGGCGGCAATGCACCGTTTATTGTGTTCGACGATGCGGATATCGATTCCGCAGTCGAAGGCGCGATGGCCTCCAAATTCCGCAACACCGGGCAGACTTGCGTGTGTGCCAACCGCATATTCGTGCAGGACGCGGTGTATGACGAGTTCGCGAAAAAACTTGCAGCGAAAGTGGCGGCGATGCCCGTGGGCAATGGTTTGGAGGCTGGCGTGATGCAAGGCCCGTTGATCGACAAAAACGCCGTGTTGAAAGTCGAAGAGCATATTGCTGACGCATTGGCCAAAGGCGCGCGCGTGGTCACCGGCGGCAAGCGCCACGCCAAGGGCGGGCAATTTTTTGAACCGACTGTGTTGGCCGACGTTACGCCCAACATGAAAATCACAAACGAAGAAACCTTCGGCCCGGTGGCGCCGCTGTATCGCTTTAGCACCGAAGCTGAATTGCTGGAGCGCGCCAACGATACCGAGTACGGGCTCGCTGCATATTTTTACAGCCGCGACATCGGTCGCATCTGGCGCGTGGCCGAAGGCATTGAGTCGGGCATTGTCGGCATCAACGTCGGCATTATCTCGACCGAGATTGCACCGTTCGGCGGGGTCAAAGAATCGGGCATTGGCCGCGAAGGCTCCAAGTACGGGCTCGAGGAATTCCTCGAAGTGAAATACCTGTGCATGGGTGATATTACGAAATGAGCACGAAATAAAATATTGTTTAAAATCAAATACTTATAGAACACATGACATTGTCTTCCAAAATTTATTTGGTGCACGCGGCAGAGGTTTCGATCCCGCCGATTGTTGCAAGTTTTCGCGCGGCGTGGCCGGAAGCGCGCCTCGCCAACGTGCTCGAAGATTCGTTCATGCCCGACCTCGCGGCCGACGGCAAATTGACCGAAGCGATGATCGGCCGCTTTGTGCATATCGGCGAGTATTGTGTGAAGGCGGGCGCCGATGCGATTTTGTTTGCGTGCTCGGCGTTTGGTCCGGCGATTGAGGCATGCCGCAGGGAACTGAAAATTCCGGTGTTGAAACCGAACGAGGCAATGTACGAGCAACTCGTCGCCAAAGACAGCAACGTGAGTTTGCTGGCGACGTTTCCGCCGTCGATACCGTCGATGGTGACGGAGATCAACGCAACGGCGAAGGCGGCGGGCACCACGATCAAGCTTAATACGCAATTGGTCGTAGGCGCGCTGGCTGCGTTGCAGGGCAACAACCCGAATGAACATAATCGGCTGATCGTCGAACTCGCCGCCCAGCAGCAATGCGACATCATCGCCTTCGCGCAGTTTTCGATGGCGCCGGCGTTGAAGGCGGCCGCGGCGCGCACGCGCACCCCGATACTGACCACGCCGGACAGCGCGGTGGCAAAATTGAAAATGATGCTGGCGTAGATTCACGCTCAGCCACGCTCAGTAACGTTCAGAACCCGCGGGCGTCCGATCCCCCAGCCCCCACACATGGAGTGCCTGATGAATAGCCTGAAGTGTCTGACGAAGATTTTGCTGCCGCTGCTGTTTGCAGCGAGTGCCCCGGTGCTGGCGCAAAGCACCGAAGCATTGCTCGACAAAGCCCTAACCGGCGCGCATCGTTCCGAGGCCAATCGCGCGCGCGATCCATACCGCCATCCGCGCGACACGCTGCTGTTTTTCGGTGTGAAGCCGGACATGAGCGTGCTGGAAATCTGGCCGGGCAGCGGTTGGTACTCGGAAATCATCGCGCCGGTACTGGCTGAAAAGGGGCAGTTTTACCTCGCGCATTACGCGATTGAAAATCCGCTCACCGTGAACTGGCAGCGCGACGCGCGCGCCACACTGGAGGCCACGTTCGCCAAGCGGCCCGAACTCTACGGCAAACCGCTGTTCACCTCGCTCGCGCCACCCAACTATATGGCGATTGCGCCGGCGGCCAGTGTGGACTTGGTGCTGACGTTTCGCAACGTGCACAACTGGAGTTTGCAAAAGACCGACGCGCTGGTATTCAAAAACTTTTTTGAGGTGTTGAAACCCGGTGGCACTCTGGGCGTGGTGGAGCATCGCGCGAACCCCGGTACCTCGTTCGAGCAGATGGTGAAAACCGGTTATATGACGGAAGCGTATGTGATCGGGCTGGCTGAAAAAGCGGGCTTCAAACTGGTCTCCAAATCCGAAGTGAATGCGAACGCCAAAGATACTAAAGATCATCCCAACGGCGTGTGGACCCTGCCGCCGACTTCGCGCGGGAAGCTCGATCCGGAGAAGTATCGCGCCATTGGCGAAAGCGATCGCATGACCTTAAGGTTCGCCAAGCCGTAATTAAAATATTGTTTAAAATCAAATACTTATGTATTTGTGCGACGCTGCTTATCTCAGCGCTGTTGGGCGCTTGCGGGGATAAGGCGGTAGTGTCGGCGCCGGTTGCGCCGCCATTGGTGGTGACGCAAAAAGCAGTGGCGGGTGACGCCGGCGCGCATGCGAGTTTCGCCGGCGAAGTGCGTGCGCGCTCGGAGTCGGCGCTCGGGTTTCGCGTCGCTGGCAAAATTATCGCGCGGCTGGTCGATGTGGGTGTCACGGTGAAGGCGGGCACGCCACTGGCGCGGCTGGATGCGCGCGATCTGCAACTGAATTCGGCGGGCGCGCGCAGCCAGCTCGCGGCAACGCAGGCCGATCTCACGCAGGCGCACGCCGAGTACGCGCGCTACAACGATCTGTTCCAGAAAAAATTCGTCAGCGCGGTTGAAATCGACCGCCGCAAAGCCACACTGGATGTGGCACAGGCGCGTCTCGAGCAAGCCAAAGCGCAGCTCAGTGTCGCGGACAATCAAAATACCTACGCCGTGCTGGCCGCGGATCGCGCCGGCGTGATCACCGCCGTCGAGGCCGACGTCGGCCAAGTGGTGGCGGCCGGGCAGACGGTGGTGCGGCTGGCGCGCGAAGGCGAAAAAGAAATACTCATCACGGTGCCCGAAAACGGCCTGCTGGCGGTGCAATCGGCGCAGCGCATGGCGATTAACTTGTGGGCGGCGCCCGGCAAGCGTTATAGCGGCAAGGTGCGCGAGATTTCACCGATTGCCGATGCAGTCACGCGCACCTATGCCGTACGCATCGCGGTGGCGGATGCCGATGCCGACATGCGCCTGGGCATGACGGCCAGTGTATTGTTGCTGCAATCCGGCGCGGGTAACGCGGTAGTGTTGCCGTTGACCGCGATTTATCAACAGGGCACCAACACGGCGGTGTGGATCGTCGATGCAGCGGCGCAGACGGTGAAACTCACACCGGTCACCGTGGGCGTGTATCGCGAGGACACGGTCACGGTACTCTCCGGTATCCAGGCCGGCGACGTGGTGGTGACCGCGGGCGTACACAAGCTCACGCAAGGCCAGAAAGTGCGCGTCGCCAGTACCACTGCCGCGCGCCCATGAAATCGTTCAACCTGTCGGAATGGGCGCTGGCGCATCAGCAGTTGGTGCTGTATCTGATGGTGGCTTTTGTGCTCTGCGGCGTGATTGCTTATGGCAATCTGGGGCAGGCCGAAGACCCCGACTTCACCATCAAGACCATTGTCGTCAATACCGTGTGGCCGGGCGCGGCGGCGGAAGAAGTCGAGCTGCAAGTCACCGACAAGCTCGAAAAGAAATTGCAGGAAACGCCGTGGCTCGACAACTTGCGCAGTTTTTCGCGCCCCGGCCAGTCGATGATTTTTGTGACACTCAAGGATTACGCGCCGCCGAAAGCAGTACCCGAGGTGTGGTATCAGGTGCGCAAGAAACTCGGCGACATCCGCCAGACGCTGCCGCGCGGGGCGCAGGGGCCGTTCGTCAACGATGAATTCGGCGATACCTTCGGCACCATCTACGCGTTTACCGCCGACGGGCTTTCGTATGCGCAGATGAAAGATTACGCGGAGCAGGCGCGGCTGCAACTGCTGCGTATCCCCGATGTGGCCAAGGTCGAACTGCTGGGCGAGCAACCTGAAAAAATCTACATCGAAATTTCGCACAAAAAACTGGCGACCCTGGGTGTCGATCCGCTGCAGATTTTTAATGCGCTCGACGCGCAGAATGCGATGACCCCCGCGGGCAGCGTGGATACCGCGAGCGACCGCATTTATCTGCGGGTATCCGG
>JAYUAH010000273.1:0-4949 GCA_043741415.1 Betaproteobacteria bacterium | reverse complement strand
CACGCGCCTTGCGCAGTCCGACTGAACGGCTCGAAAGCGGTCGTTCATCGACAATCTACCCCGGCGGCCACTTGAACGCGCGCCCGGCGAGTAGGTGCACATGCAAATGAAACACGCTCTGCCCGGCATCCGCGCCGTTGTTCACCGCCAGGCGAAACGCGTCACCACAGCCGAGTTGCTGCGCGATTTTATTGGCTGTCAGCATCAAATGTCCCAATAGTGCGGCGTCTTCGGGCTTGGCATCCACCAGCCGCGGAATTTCTTTTTTCGGAATCAGCAGCACATGCGTCGGCGCTTGCGGATTGACGTCGCGAAACGCGAGGCACAAGTCGTCTTCGTACACGATGTCCGCGGGAATTTCGCGATTGATGATTTTGGAAAATATGGTGCTCATGCCTGGCTCCTATTTTTTGAGGCTCTGTGCAACCCAGCTCAACACGTCTTCAACCACCGCGTCGCTTGCCACCGCCAGCGCTTGTGCGGCCCCGGGCGCATTCGGCACGGCGGGCCGCTCGGCGCTGAAGCTGCGCTGCGCATGCAGCGCGCGCGTGGTGAGATCAATCAGTGAGGCGCGCAGGCGCACGCCGGCTTTGCTGCGTTGCGCATCGTCAAACGATTGACTGAAATCTTCAAGTTCGATGCGCAGTGCGTAATCCGCCCGCGCCCCATCTTGTGCAGTGAGCACCCCGCGCGTCGCATTCGCGAAACGCGCGCGCAGGCGTTCGGTGAGCATTAATGCCGGCGTCATTACCCAACGGTTGTGCGCATAAGCATCGGGACGGCTTGCATCTTGGTAGGCCAGCCGGTATTGGATACCGGTGTGATCGAGCCACGCACTCGCGCTGACAGCGGGTATCAGCAACGTCGCATCAATCACCGGCTGCGCCGCAACGGCAGCACGCTGCGGCCCCAGATCAAACACCGTGGGCGGGTCGCGCTTCTCCGGCACCAGCCCGCAGCCGCTCAAGCACGAAAACAAAAAACTCAATAAAATCAAATACTTACGTTTATTCATCATTTACTCTTATTTGGTCTTGGGCGCTTCGCTATAGCCCGCTTCGCCCGGCCCCGGCCTGCCCGACGGCCGGCCGAACACCAGGCCCTGTGGTTGCTCGTGCAGATCCGCCAGCAGCCGGTCGAGATTGCGTGCGTTGCGCGAAAGTTCTTCGAGCAGCGCATTCATGCGCGGCGTCACGTCGCCCGCCAGCATCGACGCGCTGCCGGCCACACCCTGTGACGCACTGCCGATTTGGTCCGCGCTTTTGCCCACACGATCGAGCACTTCCGCGCGCTGCGTGTATTCGCGCGCGAGCTTGTCGATATTGGCCAGTGTGTTCTTCGCGTCCTGCAACACAGGCGCGACTTCGCGCAAGGCGATGTCGGCGCCGGCCATTACTTTGCGCGCATCGCCGGCCAGCACCGGCAGCGTTTTGGCGCCCGGCTCTATCACCTGCGCCAGTTTGCCCACGCGCTCCGAGGCGCTCTGCAACGAGTTCAGCATGTTGACGAGTTGCGTCTGGTTGGTTTCGCTCAACAAACCCTGAGCCTGCCTGATCACTTTGTTGAACTCGAACAGAATCTCCTGTCCGGACATCGCAAATTCATCAAACAGCGATTGTTTGACGGCGATGCGGCTCACCTTGTCGGTGTCGGGCGGCAGAAATTGCGGTTTTTTGCCATCGTCTTCCAGACTCACGTACGAGGTACCGGTAATGCCTTGCGCACCGAGTTGCGCGGTGGTACCTCGCGTAATGTTGGATCCGCCTTTGACCGAAATGGTGATCAGGATCAGGCGCCCGTCGAGCGGATCGAATTCAATACTCTGCACCTTGCCGATTTGCACGCCGCGCAGGCGCACCGGCGCCTGCACATTGAGCCCGGACACCGCGTACTTGGATTCGAGCACATAGGTGACCCGATCGTAGTTCTCGCGGCTAAACCACAGCGCCGCAACCACCACGCCGATACCGAGCAGCACGGTGAACAACCCGGCCACAATCGCGTGCGCACGACTTTCCATATAAAACTTCTCCTCTGACATCGCCGGTGGCGATGTTTGTATTTACACCACCGTCGCTGCCGCCGGCGGTGTTAACGCTTCCAGCGCGCGCTTGCCGCGTTCACCCTGGAAATATTCGACAATAAACGGATGCGGATGCGCCGCCACTTGCGCCACGCTGCCCAGCGCCACAATCCGCTGATCGGCGAGCACCGCGACCCGATCCGAGATCGATACGATGGTATCCAGATCGTGCGTCACCATCACCACGGTGAGCCCCAGTTCGCGCTTGAGACTGGCGATCAGCTTGCAAAAACTTTCGCTGCGCTCGGGGTCGAGCCCCGCGGTGGGCTCATCCAGAAACAGCAGCTCCGGCTCCAGCGACAGCGCACGCGCCAGCGCCACGCGCTTGACCATGCCGCCCGACAGCGATGAGGGCATTTTCGACGCGTGACGCGCTTCAATGTCGACCATCTTGAGTTTCAACATCACCAGCTCGTGGATCAAATCTTCATCCAGCGTTTTAAGTTCACGCAGCGGCAACGCCACGTTTTCGTAAACGGTGAGCGCCGAAAACATCGCGCCTTCCTGGAACAGCATGCCCCAGCGCTTGCGCATCTGCTGCAACTCGTCGTCGCTACCGTGTTGCAGCGACACACCGAACACCCGCACGTCGCCTTGCGTCGGCTGCTCCAGCCCCAGCATCTCGCGCAACAGCGTGCTCTTGCCGCTGCCCGAGCCGCCCACCAGCGACAGCACCTCGCCCGCGTACACGCACAGGTTCAAATCTCGATGCACGACATGCGTGCCGAATTGCGTCCACACGTTTTTCACTTCGATGACGCACTCAGCCCCCATCACGGCACACCCACACTGGAAAACACGATAGCAAAAATCGCATCCGCCAGTATCACCGTGGTAATCGCCGCCACCACCGAATTGGTAGTACCGATGCCGAGGCTTTCGGTATTGGGCTTGATGCGCAGACCAAAGTGGCAGGCCAGCAAGGCAATCAGCACGCCGAACACCACGCCCTTGGCGAGCCCCAGCCACAGATTGGCCACCGGCACCGCGGCCGGCAACGCAGACAGAAAGTAGGGGATGCTGATGTCGAGCTCGTACTGCGCTGCCACCATGCCGCCCAGCAACGCAATGGCGTTGGTCCACAGCACGATCAACGGCATCGAAATCGCCAGTGCGATCATGCGCGGCAGCACCAGCCGCAGGGTGTAGGGGATGCCCATCACCGACATCGCGTCGATTTCCTCGGTGACTCTCATCACGCCGATTTGCGCGGTCATCGCCGAGCCGGAGCGCCCCGCCACCAGTATCGCCGCCAGCACCGGGCCCAGTTCGCGTATCACTGAAATGCCCAGCAGGTTGACGATAAATATGCCGGCGCCATAAGCCTTCAATTGCTGCGCGGACAAATACGACAACACCACGCCGATCAGAAATCCGACCAGCGCGGTAATCCCCAGCGCCTGCGCGCCGGTGCGATAAATATTGGCCGAGATTTCCTTCCACGGCATGCGCGACGGGTGCGTCAGGCCTTCCAGCAACGCCAGACTTGCTTTGCCCAGCAACACGATCACTTCGATGATGTTTGCGCCCAACACCATCAGCGGCCGCGTCGCCGCCAGCATGGGCTGCATCCACTTGAATGGTTCGCGGGGAGGCGGTGCTGCGGGCTCGGCTTGCAGATGCGCAAACAGGCCTTCGTGTTCCGCACGCAAACTCAGGTTTTGCGCACGCTGTCTGCCCCAGGCGTGCCACAACATCATCGCCCCGGCATGATCAAGACGTGTGATGCCTTTCAGATCCCAATGCGCCTCCTTCGCGTGAGGCGCTTGCACGGACAACTGCCGGCGCAGCGTCGGTGCGGCAGGCTGCAGCGCGCGCAGGTTCCAGGCGCCCGTGACCGTCACCGTAGACCGACCATCGGCTGTGCGACTGACGCTGAGGGAAGGGGAGTTTGCAACTGCGGAAGACGCCACGGAGCCTTTTAACGGTGGCGGCCGGCGTTACCGCGTGCGGCGGCGACTGCCTAGCCTGTTGATTGAAAAGGTGTTTTGGATGCTATCGACACTCCCTGCGGAAGTCAAAAATACACCCTAATACGCACTTTATACCGAGTTACACTGCACTGCACAAAATAAGTCTGACAAACCCTTGACATCGAGTTTTACACCCTTATAATACTAATTGTGCATTGCAACATTTTTTAAACCTTATATCCCAGATAATCTGGAAATATAATTTAACTAACTGTTTTTAAAGGAGATTTAGTCATGTATCAAGCACAGGAACAATTTGCGGCACTGAACAAGGCCAATCTGGAAGCCGCCACCCGTTTTGCCAATGTCGCCCTCGGCGGTGCAGAACGCCTGCTCGACATCCAACTGAAGACCGCCAAAGCCGCACTGGCCGACAGCGTGGACAGCGTCACGACGCTGGCCTCGGTTAAAGACCTGCAACAATTCGCCGACGTCAAAGACAGCGTCACCCAACCCGCACTTGAAAAAGCCGCGGATTACATGAAAAGCATTTACGAAATCGCCTCCGAAACGCAAGCCGAATTCGGCAAGCTGATCGAGCAACAATTCGCCGGCCTTAACAAGCAGTTCGTGGTTGCGCTGGACAAGATGGCGGAATCCGCACCGGCCGGTTCGGAAATGGGTATCACGGCGCTCAAGACGGCCATCGCGTCCGGCAATGCCGCATACGAGAACATTACCAAAGCCGCCAAGCAGTTTAGCGATACCGCCAAGACCAATCTCGAAACCGCCGCCAAGCGCGCTGCGCCGGTTGCAGTGAAAAAAGCGAAAAAGTAAGCCCTTCGTTTAGTCGTTAAAAATGCCCCGCGGCGCAAGCTGCGGGGCATTTTTTTTGCCGCGGACAAACTACGCGCGGCGTGGCGTGGCATTCCACTTTGTGTGAACCCGTGTTA
>JAYUAH010000272.1:0-4953 GCA_043741415.1 Betaproteobacteria bacterium | reverse complement strand
ACGCCACCAACATTTACGTGCTGGTGCGCACCGACAAAAACGTCAAGCAGCAGCGTGGCATCAGCTTTTTGCTACTCGACATGAAAACGCCGGGCATCACCTTCCGCACCATACGCAATATTGCGGGGCACGAAGAATTCTGCCAGGTGTTTTTCGACAACGTGCGCACGCATAAAGACAACCTCGTCGGCAAACTCAACGAAGGCTGGACCATCGCCAAGGGCCTGCTCACCTTCGAGCGACTGAACATCGGCAGTCCGCGGCGCCCGCTGCAGGCCTTCGAGCAGCTCGACCCGCTGGCTCGCGCGCAAGGGCTGTTTGACGACCCCGGTTTCGTCGATCGTTACACGCAGTTGAAAATGGATTTGAATGATCTCGGATCGCTGTATCAGCGCTACGTCGACAAGGTGCGCCGCGGCGAGGCACTCGGCCCGGATATTTCGATGCTCAAAGTGTTTGCGATGGACACCTATCAAAAACTCGCCGAGTTGCTGCTGGAAGCCGGCGCCGAGTACGGTGCGTTTGCCGACGAGATCAAGTTGGGCGGCGAGACCATCGATTTGATGACGCCGTTTTATACTTCGCGCCCCGGCACGATATACGGTGGGTCGAATGAGATACAGCGCAATATTCTTTCTAAATACGTGTTGCAGTTGCCGACATGACGCGCAAAATCATTCACAGCGATGACGCCCCCAAAGCCATTGGCACCTACTCGCAAGCCGTGCAGGTAGATAACACTGTCTACTGCTCCGGCCAAATCGGCCTCGACCCGCAGACCATGCAAATGGCCGACGGCATAGACGCGCAAATCCGCCGCGTGTTCGACAATCTCAAAGCCGTGGCCGAAGCGGCGGGCGGCACACTGAATGATGTCGTGCGCTTCACCGTTTATTTGACCGACCTCAAACACTTCGCCAAGGTCAACGAAATCATGGCCACTTATCTCAAGGAACCGTATCCGGCGCGCGCGGCAGTGGGTGTGGCGAGTTTGCCGCGTGACGCGCTGGTGGAGATCGATGCTGTTATGGTTTTGGAGTGAGGTGTGAAGGGTGCGGCGAAAGTAGCGAATCCGCGTACCGTCGTCGCCTTACCTCTCACGCCCCACTCTTCACTCGCCGGTCTCAACCAAGGCACGCTCGACAAACTCGCCAAGCTCAACATCGCGAGCAAATTCGATCTGGTGCTGCATCTGCCGCTCCGATACGACGACGAAACGCATATCTATCCGATCAAGGACGCACCCGTCACACACGATGTGTTGATCGAGGCCACCGTCGTTGAATGCGACATCAAGTACCGTCCGCGCCGACAACTGGTGTGCTATCTCGAAGATGGCAGTGGCCAGGTGGTTTTCCGTTTTCTTAATTTCTACGGCAGCCAAGTCAAACAATTCGCGCCCGGCACACGCGTGCGCGCGTTCGGCGAAATTCGCCAGGGTTTTTTTGGTGCGGAAATGGTGCATCCGCGCTATCGCTTGGTGACTGAGGGCGCGCCGGTCGCCGAAGCATTGACGCCGGTGTATCCGACTACCGCAGGCATGGGGCAGGACACGTTGCGTAAATTAATCGCGCGTGCGCTGGCGAGCGAGAAACTCGACGACACGCTACCCGAGGTGTTGTTGAAGCGTCACAAGTTGCCGAAGTTTCGCGACGCGGTGTACTTTTTGCATAACCCGTCGCCGGAGATCTCGCAGCAGGAATTGCAAGCGCGCGAACATCCCGCCTGGCGGCGCATGAAGTTTGATGAGCTACTGGCGCAGCAGTTGTCGATGCGCGTGCATCAGCAGCGGCGGCGCGGCGTGGGCGCACCGGCGCTGCGGCCGAAAGGTACGTTGGTGAGCCGCTTGCTGAAAGATTTGCCGTTCAAGTTAACCAACGCACAGCAACGCGCCGTCGCACAGATCCGCGAAGACTTGATGAAGCCGCATCCGATGCAGCGCTTGTTGCAAGGCGATGTGGGCAGCGGCAAAACCGTGGTCGCTGCGATTGCCGCGTTGCAGTGCGTGGAAAATAATTATCAAGTCGCACTGATGGCGCCGACGGAAATTTTGGCGGAGCAGCACTACCGCAAGTTTTCGAGTTGGCTGGCGCCGCTCGGTCTTGAAGTGGCGTGGCTGTCGGGCAGCACTAAAAAAACTCTTAAAAAACAAATACTTACGAGTATTTCTACCGGGGAAACGCCAGTCGTCGTCGGTACTCACGCGTTGTTCGAAGACGATGTGCAATTTCAAAACCTGGGCTTGGCAATCATCGACGAACAGCATCGTTTTGGTGTGCGCCAGCGTCTTGCCTTGCGTTTGAAAGGCACACACGGTGCGGATGGCAAACCCGAAGCGGGCGCGCAACCGCATCAGTTGATGATGAGCGCCACGCCGATTCCGCGTACGCTGGCGATGAGTTACTACGCCGATCTCGATGTGTCGGTGATCGACGAGTTGCCGCCGGGTCGCACACCTGTAACCACCAAGCTGGTGTCCGACACGCGTCGCGACGAGGTGATCGAGCGTGTGCGCGATGCCTGTGTCGCGGGGCATCAGGCCTACTGGGTGTGTCCGTTGGTGGAGGAGATTGAAAGCGACGGTGAAGTGGCACCGAAATTGAAGGGGTTCGCGCGCGGGCGTGCGGGCCTTGAAGCGCTGCAGCTTAAAGCCGCGATGGAAACCTACGAAACGCTGCGCGTGGCGTTTCCTGAACTCAACGTCGGGCTCGCGCACGGGCGACTGAAAAGCGACGAAAAATCTACTGTGATGGCAGCCTTCCAGCGCAACGAAGTGCAACTGCTGGTAGCGACCACGGTGATCGAAGTCGGCGTGGATGTGCCCAACGCCTCGCTGATGGTGATCGAGAATGCCGAACGCATGGGCCTGTCGCAGTTGCACCAACTGCGCGGGCGCGTCGGGCGCGGTGCCGCGCAAAGCGCGTGCATTTTGCTGTATCGCACGCCGTTGTCGCCGATGGCACGCGAGCGGCTGAAAATCATTTTTGAGAACACCGACGGCTTTGAAGTCGCGCGCCACGACTTGCGCATGCGCGGCCCCGGCGAATTGCTCGGCGCGCGGCAGAGCGGCGTACCGATGCTGCGCTTTGCGGATTTGTCCACCGATGTAGATTTACTCGATGCCGCGCGTGAAGCTGCGGAAATGCTGCTGGCGCAACATCCGGCGGCGGCGCGCGCGCATCTGCAGCGCTGGCTTAGTGGGCGCGGGGATTTTCTGAAAGTCTGACGGTCGCGTCATTCAAAACCCACGCGATTGACGCACACGCGGCGTTCGCTGTGTACCAGGGGAAAATCGCCTATACTAGCGCCCGCAGTCTTCCTGCCGGGGGTGCTCGTATTATGACGCCGCAATTAACGCCGCAATTAACGCCTCATTTAACGCTGAGGGAACGGCTCGACGCCTACGAAAAACTGATGCGGCTGGATAAGCCCATCGGCACGCTGCTCCTGTTGTGGCCGGCCTTGTGGGCGCTGTGGTTTGCCTCGCCGTTTGTCCAGCGCATAGAAATCGTTTTGATTTTTGTGATGGGCACGATACTCATGCGCAGCGCTGGCTGCGTGATCAACGATTACGCCGATCGCGACATTGATCCGCAGGTCAAGCGCACCGCGAATCGCCCGCTCGCCGCGCGGCGGATTGAGCCCAAAGAGGCGCTGGTGTTGGCGGGCGTGCTTGCTTTGTTGGCGTTCGGCTTGGCCCTGTTCCTGAACAAGCTCACCATCCTGCTGTCGTTTGTCGCACTGTTTCTCGCGCTGAGCTACCCGTTCACCAAACGGTTTTTTCCGTTGCCGCAGGCGTATCTGGGCATCGCCTTCGGGTTTTCCATACCGATGGCGTTTGCCGCGTACCAGAACACGGTGCCGCCCATGGCGTGGGTGTTGCTCGCGGGCAATATTTTCTGGGCGATGGCTTATGACACCGAGTACGCGATGGTCGATCGCGATGACGACATGAAGTTGAATCTCAAATCGTCGGCTTTGCTGTTCGGCGTGTACGATGTGGCGGCCGTGATGCTGTTTCAAGGGCTGTTCCTCGCCACCATGGCGGGAGTCGGCGTGTGGCTAAAACTCGGCCTGAATTATTTTCTGGGCTTGCTGGTTGCGTTATTGTTGATCGGCTACCAGTTCAAATTAATCAAAAATCGCGACCGCGACCGCTGCTTCAAAGCCTTTAGGAACAATAACTGGGTAGGCGCCGCTGTATTTGCGGGGCTGGCGCTCGACTACGTGTTTCGCTTCCCCATTTTCAAGTAAGCCGGCGCTCGACGGCTGCGCGCGGCTGCGGTTAACATGGCCCGGTTGCGTTCATCCTCTGGGAGTTTTCATGCGTTTAGTTGCACTCGTAGCCGTAGGCACAGCCGTCTTTGTTGGTGGAGCGCAGGCACAAAATTACCCCACTAAACCGATAAGAGTGGTGGTGCCGTTCGCACCGGGCAGCGCCACGGATACTGTCGTGCGCGGTTACACCTCAAAATTCAACGAGCTGCTCGGCCAGTCGGGCCTGGTCGACAACCGCCCCGGTGCCAACGGCCTGATCGGCGCCGAGGCCGTGGCCAAAGCCGCGCCCGACGGCTACACCATACTGGGCGGCACCAACAGCACCAACGCCGCGCTGGTGAGCTTGTATAAAAAGCTGCCGTATGATCAAGAAAAAGATTTCGTGCCGGTTGCGTTTCTCGGTTCGGTGCCGCTGATCGTGGCGGTCAACAACAGCCTGCCGGTGAAAACGTTGCGCGACATGATCGCGCTGGCAAAATCGAAACCCGGCGAGTTTTTGTATGCTTCGGCCAGCACCTCGCAGCGCGTGTCGACGGAGATGTTCGCCAACATGGCGGGCATCAAGCTCACCATGGTGCCGTATAAAAGTTCACCGCATGCAATCACCGATTTGATCGCCGGGCAAGTGATGATGTTCACCGCCGATCTTGCGGTGACCATGCCGCAGGTGAAGGC
>JAYUAH010000271.1:0-4957 GCA_043741415.1 Betaproteobacteria bacterium | reverse complement strand
CGATCGGCGCGTTTGGCTTTGGCTTGTCGCAACTCTTGTTCCTCTACGTTGTCGTCAAGTGCATCACCAGCGGCGAAAAAGCCGAGCAAAAGCAATGGGAAGGCGCGGACAGCCTCGAATGGACGCATCTGCCGTCACCAGCGCCGTATCACAGCTTTACCACGCCGCCAGTGCTCGACGGCGCTCAAGGAATGCATGGTACCCACGCCGCCCATTGATGATGAGCGCCAGCGCAGGATCAAGCGCAACAGCCGCCTTACCGCGGCGTCGTTGTGGTTGATTGTCGCGACCATTTTCTTTTATATGCTCGCGAAATATTACTGGCTCACCAAATGATCCCGGGGCAGACCAGGCTCAATCGGCAGATGTTCACTCGGCTATGCGTGTTTGCGCTGCTGATGTTCGGCTTTGGTTATGCCATGGTGCCGTTCTACCAGAAGCTGTGCCAGGTGACCGGCCTCACCAACTTGCTCAAAGCGGATACGGTGACACTGACCAACACCCAGGTCGATACCAGCCGCTGGGTGACGCTGGAGTTCGACGCCAATACGCACGGTATGCCGTGGCGGTTCGCGCCCTTGCAGCGCAGCGTGCGCGTGCATCCGGGCGAGATGGCGCAGGTTGAGTTTGAGATTCAGAACAACGGCACGCAAACGTTGGTGGGTCAGGCGATACCGAGCTACGGCCCCAAGCACGTCGCCGCGTTCGTGAAAAAGCTCGAATGTTTTTGTTTCCGCCAGCAGGTATTGGCGGCAGGTGAATCGCGCAAAATGCCGGTGCAGTTTGTGATTGATCCGGCGATACCGGCGAGTATCAACACGCTGACCCTGTCGTATACGTTTTTTGAGGTTGCAGGCGCCAATAAATCGCCCGCGGGCAAGGCAGGTTGAGTGGTGTGGGTGGCTACGATGAGTGATGAACCCAAAACGGCATCGCTGTTTCAGTCCATAAAAATGGTGTTGTCGGCGTTCATCGGCATACGCCGCCAGCAGCAAGTGAAGGTAACGCCGGTGCAGGTGGTGATCACCGGCATTATCGCCGCGGCGCTGTTTGTGTTTACGCTGATCACGGTGGTGCGGTTGGTACTCAGGTAGGCGCTCCGGTAGACGAAAGATAGTTAATAAAAGTTAGACGAACGAAAGTTAGATCAGGAGAATTGTATGTCCACGCAGCAGAATACCGACCACTACTACGTGCCGGGACAGTCGCATTGGCCGATCACGGCATCCGTCGCCATCGGGCTGCTGGGATTCGGCGCGGCGCTATCGGTCAATCACATGGCCGGCGGCAACATCCTGCTGCTGCTGGGTTTCCTGGTGCTGTTTGTCATGTTCGGCGGCTGGTTCAGTACGGTTGCGCATGAATCCGAAAGCGGCACCTACAACAAGCAAGTCGGCATGTCGTTTCGCTGGGGCATGAGTTGGTTCATCTTCTCCGAAGTGATGTTCTTTGCGGCGTTCTTCGGCGCGCTGGGTTATATGCGCCTGTATTCGGTGCCTGATCTGGGCACGCTCGAACATCAGCAACTGCTGTGGCCCGGTTTCAAAGGCCTGTGGCCTACCGCCGGTCCGCATTTCAAACCGGGCGATTTCACACCGATGGAAGCGTGGGGCATACCGGCGCTCAACACCGCACTGCTGCTCACCTCGGGCATCA
Organism: Betaproteobacteria bacterium; assembly: GCA_043741415.1. Lineage (GTDB taxonomy): Bacteria > Pseudomonadota > Gammaproteobacteria > Burkholderiales > SG8-41 > UBA5216. The sequence goes on along the minus strand of JAYUAH010000271.1, from coordinate 3,301 downwards.
CCATCACCATCGCGCATTGGGGACTGCTGAAAAAGAACCGCACCCAACTGATCTGGGGTTTGGTGGCGACCATTGCGCTGGGCATGACCTTCCTCGGCTTTCAGATATTTGAATACTCGCACGCGTATTCGGAGATGAATCTTAAGCTGACCAGTGGCGCCTACGGCTCGACGTTTTATATGCTGACAGGCTTTCACGGCTTTCACGTGACCGTCGGCACCATCATGCTGTGGGTGATTTTGTTCCGCAGCGTTGCCGGACACTTCACGCCTGAAAATCACTTCGGTTTTGAAGGCGTGGCCTGGTACTGGCACTTCGTGGACGTGGTATGGGTGCTGCTGTTCGTGCTGGTGTACATTCTTTAAGCGGCAACGCAGCGCCAACAAAAAGCCGCACCCTCGGGTGCGGCTTTTTTCTCTGCGGTAGCTACTACAGCTTGCCCGTGATGAACCCGAAATGAATCCCCGCCATCAACAACAGGAACAGCGTTACCGACAGCGCCACGCGTATGGTCAGCGCGCGTACCATGCGTTCGCTCGAGCCCTGGTCCCGCAGCATGAAATAGGCCGCTGCACCCAGGCTGTAGATAATGAACGCCAGAAAAAGTATCACAAGGTATTTCATAAGGGCAGTGTAATCCAAGCCCGCGCGGCGTGCCAATGAGAATCGCCGGACGTGAATTTGCGCCGGCGTGGTGGGCCACGTTGTTGATGCTGGCCGGGGTGGCGCTTACGGTGGCGGCGGGCTTTTGGCAACTGGGGCGCGCGCAAACCAAACAGGCGCTGCAAAGCCGTATCGACGAGTTTGCGAAGCAACCGCCCCTGTTGATTGGCGCGCAGCCGTTGCACGTCGAGGACGTGTTGCTGCGCCCCATCGAGGCACGCGGCCGCTATGAACCGCGGCACACGGTTTATCTCGACAATCGCGTGTATAAACAACGGAGCGGCTATTTCGTGTTTACGCCATTGCGTCTTAACGAGTCTGACCGCTTTGTGCTGGTGAATCGTGGCTGGATCGCCGCGGGTGCGGAACGCGGCCGTGCGCCGCCGGTCAAAACGCCTGAAGGTGACGTGGTAGTACGCGGCACCGCCGTTGTGTTCAGCGAGCGCTACCTGGAGCTTTCGAGCAAAATCGCCGAAGGCAACGTCTGGCAAAATATCGTGCTCGAACGCTATCGGCAGGCGACCCAGCTTGACGTGCAGCCGATCGTGTTGCAACAAACCGAAGCAACCGACGACGGCTTGATACGCGATTGGCCGCCGGTAGACTTGAAGCGTAATACCCATCTTGCATACGCCGTGCAATGGCTCGCAATGGCTGCGGCGATTTTTATTTATTGGCTGGTGATCAATGTCCGCAGAAGACCCCGCGCAGTTTCGTAACGAGCAACGCAAAAGCCAACGCATGCTGCTGCTGGTGGCAGCGGTGTGCATCGCGCCATTTATCGGCTCGTGGGCGTTGTATTTTTTTTGGCAGCCGTCGGGGCGCGTCAACTATGGCGAACTGGTGGCGGGCGCTACGTTGCCGCAGGCGAAGCTCACGCTCGCCGATGGCAAGCCGTTTGATTTTGAAAAATTGCGCGGGCGCTGGTTGTTTGTCACCGTGGATTCCGGCGCATGCGACGATTACTGCCAGAACAAACTGTGGAAAATGCGCCAGGTGCGCATGACGCAGGGCAAGTATCTGGAGCGCATCGAGCGCGTGTGGCTCGTCAGCGATACGCAAGCCGTCGCGCCCGCCGTCATCAAAGAATACGACGGCACCTGGATTACCGTGGCGCAGGGCAACGCGCTGTTGCAATCGTTTCCGTACACGGCAGCGCAGCGCGACCACATTTACCTTGTGGATCCGCTCGGCAATGTGGTGCTGCGCTATCCCAAAGACGCCGATCCCAGCCGTATGAAAAAAGATCTGGAGCGTTTGCTGAAAGTGTCCCGCATCGGCTAGATTATGTGTAAGTATTTGTTTTTAAAGATAATTTTATTTACGACTGCCTTTGCGCTGGTGGTCATCGTGGTCGGCGCTTTCGTGCGTTTGACCAACGCCGGCCTTGGGTGTCCGGATTGGCCCGGTTGCTACGGCCAACCCACGCCTGCACACGCCGCACAGGACATCGCCAAAGCGGTGGCCGAACAAGGCGGCACGCACGGCCCGGTGTCTGCACAAAAAGCCTGGCATGAAATGGGCCACCGCTATCTTGCCGGCTCACTGGGCCTGTTGATATTCGCCATCGCGGTGATGGCCTGGCTGCATCGCAGTTCACCGTGGCTCGCCACAGCTTTGCTTGTGCTGGTGATGTTTCAAGCGGCACTGGGCATGTGGACGGTGACGCTGTTGTTAAAACCCGTGATCGTCACCCTGCATTTGCTCGGCGGCATGGCGACGCTCGCGTTGCTGACGTGGCTCGCGTTGCGCCAACTGCAATGGCGCGATGCCGCGGCAGCATCGCTGCGACCGTGGGCGCTGCTAGGCCTCGTGTTGTTAATCGCACAGATCGCGCTCGGCGGCTGGGTCAGCACCAATTACGCCGCGCTGGCTTGCATCGACCTGCCCACGTGTCACGGCGAGTGGGCGCCGCGCATGGATTTTCAGCACGGCTTTCAATTGTTGCGTGAGCTCGGGCAAACGGCAGCCGGCGACAAATTGAGTTACCACGCGCTGACCGCGATCCACTGGACGCATCGCGTCGGCGCGGTGGTGGTGACCTTGTATCTCGCGTCGTTGGCGGTTGTGGCCAGCCGCGTTGTCGCGGTGCGCGGCATAGCCATCGTGGTGGGTTTGCTGTTAGTGGCACAAATTACCCTGGGTGTCAGCAATATATTCACCGGTTTGAACCTCACTGTGGCCGTGGCGCACAACGCGGGCGCCGCGCTTTTGTTGGTGGCGCTGGTAGTGCTAAACTTCGCGCTTTCCGAGAGGCCCCGCTGATGTCCGTCGCCGCCGCCGGGTCCCCCACAGGTTCCCGCATCCACCAGTTTTACCAGCTCACGAAACCGCGCGTGGTGTCGCTGATCGTGTTCACCGCGATTATCGGCATGTTCCTCGCCGTGCCCGGCATCGTGCCGTTGACGCCGTTTATCGCGGGCACCGTGGGCATTGCGCTAATGGCGGGTGCTGCCGCCGCCATGAACTGTCTGGTTGAACAAAAAATCGACGCCATCATGGCGCGCACGCGTGCACGCCCACTGCCGCTCGGACAACTGACTTCAACGCAGACGCTGATCTTCGCCAGCATCGTCGGCGGCGCGGGCTTAGGCGTGCTGTATCACTGGGTGAATGCGCTAACCATGTGGCTGACACT
>JAYUAH010000270.1:0-4958 GCA_043741415.1 Betaproteobacteria bacterium | reverse complement strand
GGGAGCCGGTACGACACCCATCGCTTTACTGGCTATGGCCCGATCGAAGCGCAACCGCGAAGGAGGCGGGTGGGGTCAGCGCCGCTCAAATCAAACCTGATTGCTTGTGCGTGCAACGCATAAAAACTTCATGAAATCAACAGCTTTGCGCAGCGCATCAGAGCACGCTTACATTGACCCGATGTTGGGCTCCCTGTAAAATCCATTGGTTTTGGCGAGCCGGGTGTTAAATGCGTAGCAAGTTGGTCGCGGGTAACTGGAAAATGAATGGCAACCTGGCTTCGAACCAGGCGCTGCTTAAGTCTTTGATTCCAGTGCTGGCGCCAGTCAGCCGCGCGCGTTGCGCGGTGTGCGTGCCGTATCCGTATCTCGCGCAAACCGAGCATATTTTGCGCGGGCAAGGTATTTCGTGGGGCGCGCAGGATGTGTGCCAGTACGAGCACGGCGCTTATACCGGTGGCGTGTCGGCGGGCATGGTCGCGGATTTTGGCTGCCGCTATGTGATTGTGGGGCATTCCGAGCGTCGCGCCTTGTTCGGCGACACGGACGAGATGGTGGCGCAAAAGTTTGCCGCCGTATTGAAGGCAGGTCTCACGCCGATTTTTTGTGTGGGTGAAACGCTGGCGGAACGCGAGTCCGGTGAGATGGAAAAAGTGATTGTGCGTCAGGTGGATGCGGTGATGGCGAAATCGGGTGCGGCTGCACTGGAGCTGGCGGTAGTGGCGTATGAGCCGGTGTGGGCGATTGGCACCGGCAAAACGGCAACACCCGAAGAAGCGCAGGCGGTGCACGCATTTATTCGTTCGCGTGTGGCGGAGCAGGATATCCGTGTGGCGGATGCGCTGACCATCATTTATGGCGGCAGCGTCAAGGCGTCGAATGCGCAGCAGTTGTTCGCCATGCCGGATATCGACGGCGGGTTGATCGGCGGGGCTGCGCTGGTAGCGGACGAGTTTGCCGCGATTTGCAAGGCGGCGTGAGCGCATAGCGCGTAGCGCCGAACGTTTTTAGAAGGCAGGAAACATCATGGATTTAGTGGTTCTGATTTTGCATGTGATCGCAGCCGCCGGCATCATCGGCCTGGTGCTGGTGCAGCACGGCAAAGGCGCGGACGTCGGCGCGGCGTTCGGCAGCGGCTCGGCCGGCAGCGTGTTCGGCTCCGCCGGTTCGGCCAACTTTTTGAGTCGTATGACAGCGGGGTTGGCGCTGGTGTTTTTTATCACCAGCATCGGCTTGTCGTTTCTTTCCAACAAAAGAACCGTCACTAAAGGCGTGATGGCCAATCAACCGGCCGCCACGCAGTCCGCACCAGAAAAAGCGCCTGCGGCGGCCGATGTACCTACAGTACCCACGGCCCCGGCCGCGGCCGCGAAAGCAGGCGCAGGTGCGAATGCCGATGTGCCTGCCACACCAGCCGCGCCGGCCACGGCAGGTTCGAAAGCAGGAGAAGCACCGAAATAGTCATGTGCTGTACTTGCCGCGGGCACGCCTGCGGCAAGCGTTCGACAGTAATTGCCGTCGTGGTGGAATTGGTAGACACGCCGTCTTGAGGGGGCGGTGGCGAAAGCCGTGAGAGTTCGAGTCTCTCCGTCGGCACCAGGTTTTAGTAGCAAAACTGTAGTAAAAAAATTGTTTAAAATCAAATAGTTACAATTATTTTTTTAGCCGCTTCACGGGCGCTTCGCAACGGCAAAAACGCATGCTTGAAAACTATTTCCCCATACTCATGTTCGTCGGCGTCGGCCTGATGGTTGGTATTGCGCCGATGTTGCTGGGTGGGGGATTGTCGCGACTGGTGGGTTCGCATCGGCCAAACGAAGAAAAGCTGTCACCGTACGAATGCGGCTTTGAAGCGTTTGAAGATGCGCGCATGAAATTCGACGTTCGCTACTATCTGGTGGCGATACTGTTCATTTTGTTCGATCTGGAAATTGCGTTTCTGTTTCCGTGGGCGATCGTGCTCGGCGAGTCGAGCGAAAGCCTGTTCCGTTACGTCGCCATGGTGGTGTTCCTCGGTATCCTTGTCGTGGGTTTTGTTTACGAGTGGATGAAGGGTGCTTTGGACTGGGAATGAAACGGTGGGCCACCCGGCGAGGGGCCCCGCGCGAGCGGGGATCGACGGCAAGGCGAACGGTTTCGGTCGCCGACATGACGTATTGTGGTGCTCGACGAAGTATAAGGAGGCGCCGGAATGGTTAGCACGGTGCCTCGAAGGAGTTTGATATGGGTGCCATCGAAACATTAAACGACAAAGGTTTTATTACCACCACGGCAGACGCGCTGATTAACTGGACGCGCACCGGTTCGCTGTGGCCGATGACCTTTGGTCTTGCGTGCTGTGCCATTGAAATGATGCATGCGGGTGCGTCGCGCTACGACCTCGACCGCTTCGGCATTGTGTTTCGCCCGAGCCCGCGCCAGTCGGACGTGATGATCGTCGCCGGCACGCTGTGCAACAAAATGGCGCCGGCGCTGCGCAAAGTGTATGACCAGATGGCCGAGCCGCGCTGGGTGATTTCGATGGGGTCGTGCGCCAACGGCGGCGGCTATTACCATTACTCGTATTCGGTGGTGCGCGGCTGTGATCGCATTGTGCCGGTCGATATTTACGTGCCGGGTTGCCCGCCGACGGCCGAAGCGCTGCTCTACGGCATTATCCAGTTGCAGAATAAAATCAAACGCACGAATACGATCTCGCGCGCGTAATGGCTTCCCGTCTCGGAACCCTGACCACGGTGCTGCAGGCGGCGCTCGGGGATAGGTGCGTGAGCACGATCACCGCGCTTGGTGAACTGACGCTGGTGGTTAAAGCGGAGCACCTGCTGACGGTGGCGGAAAAGCTGCGCGATTCGCCGGAGCTGAAATTCGAGCAGTTGATCGATTTGTGCGGCATGGATTACAGCGCGTATGGTAACGATGGTAACGATGGCGACGGTAGCAGCAGTGCGTGGAGTGGTCAGCGTTTTGCCGTTGTTTATCACCTGCTCAGCATTAGTTACAACTGCCGTCTGCGTTTGCGGGTGTTTGCGGCGGACGATGGTTTTCCGGTGGTCGAATCTGTCATTGGCGTGTGGCCGTCCGCCAATTGGTATGAGCGCGAAGCGTTTGACCTCTACGGCATCATGTTCACCGGCCACCCCGATCTGCGGCGCCTGCTCACCGACTATGGCTTTATCGGCCACCCGTTCCGCAAGGATTTTCCGCTGTCGGGCAACGTCGAAATGCGCTACGACCCCGAAAAGCAGCGCGTCATTTATCAGCCCGTCACCATAGAGCCGCGTGAAATCACGCCGCGCATTGTTCGCGAAGCGCAATACGGCAACAGCGAAGGGTTCCGCAAGGGTTAACGATGGCGGAAATTCGCAACTACACGATGAACTTCGGGCCGCAGCATCCCGCTGCGCACGGGGTTTTACGCTTGGTGTTGGAACTCGACGGCGAAGTCATCGAGCGTGCCGATCCGCACATCGGTCTGCTGCATCGCGCGACCGAAAAACTTGCCGAACACAAAACGTTTATCCAGTCCCTGCCGTATATGGACCGTCTCGACTACGTGTCGATGATGGTCAATGAGCATGCGTATGTGATGGCGATCGAGCGGCTGGCGGGCATAGAAGTGCCGCTACGCGCGCAGTACATCCGCGTGATGTTCGACGAAATTACCCGCGTGCTGAATCACCTGCTGTGGCTGGGGGCGCACGCGCTCGACATCGGCGCGATGACGGTGTTCCTGTATGCTTTCCGCGAACGCGAAGACCTGATGGATTGCTATGAAGCGGTGTCGGGTGCGCGCATGCACGCAGCATACTACCGGCCCGGCGGCGTGTATCGCGATCTGCCGGATACCATGCCGCAGTACACCGCGGCCAAGTTTCACAACGCCAAGGCAATCAAGGACCTCAACGCAAATCGCCAGGGCTCGTTACTTGATTTTATTGAAGATTTTACCCAGCGCTTTCCACGGTATATCGATGAGTACGAGACGTTGCTCACCGACAATCGCATCTGGAAACAGCGCACCGTAGGTATCGGTGTGGTCACGCCGGAGCGCGCCAAGGCGCTCGGTTTCACCGGCCCGATGCTGCGTGGGTCGGGTATCGAGTGGGATTTGCGTAAAAAGCAGCCGTACGAAGTGTACGAGTGCATGGAATTCGATATCCCGGTGGGTGTCAACGGCGATTGCTACGACCGTTACCTGGTGCGGATCGAAGAAATGCGCCAGTCGAACAAAATCATCAAGCAATGCATAGACTGGCTGCGCAAAAATCCCGGTCCGGTGATGATCGACAGCCACAAGGTGGCGCCGCCTTCGCGCGTGGCCATGAAGCAAAATATGGAAGAGCTGATCCATCACTTCAAACTGTTCACCGAGGGCATGCATGTACCGGCGGGCGAGGCTTACGCCGCGGTCGAACATCCCAAGGGCGAGTTCGGCGTTTACCTGGTGTCCGACGGCGCCAACAAACCGTATCGTTTGAAAATACGCGCGCCGGGCTTTGCGCATCTGTCCGCGCTCGACGAAATGTCGCGCGGCCACATGATCGCGGACGTGGTGGCGATTATCGGCACGCAGGACATCGTGTTCGGCGAGGTAGATCGATGAGTAAGTCGATGAACGCCCCCATGATTCTATCGCCCGAGGCATTGGCCAAAATCGACAAGGCCGTGGCCAAGTACCCGCCGGAAGAGAAGCAATCCGCGGTGATGGCGGCGCTGACGATTGCGCAGGACGAAAAAGGCTGGCTCGCCCCCGACACGATGCAGGCGGTGGCCGACTATCTGGCCATGCCTGCGGTTGCTGTGCAAGAGGTGGCAACCTTCTACGGCATGTATCACCTGAAGCCAATGGGTAAGTACAAGATCAGCATTTGTACCAACCTTCCATGCGCACTGTCTGGTGGTGAGCGAGCTGCCGAGTATTTGAAGAAAAAGCTCGGCGTTGGCTACAAGGAGCTTAC
>JAYUAH010000269.1:0-4968 GCA_043741415.1 Betaproteobacteria bacterium | reverse complement strand
GTTGCGAATCAGCCATAAATTATAAATAAAATATTGTTTAAAATCAAATACTTACATATATCTAGCTGCGATGCCGTTGAATAAAATCCAGCACCGCTTTGGCGCACGCCAGCGGCGCTGTCGCCGCGACGTGATAGCCGTCGGCCGGCAGCACCAATAGTTCCGAGTTGGGGATTTTTTCCTGCCACGCGCGAATCACGTCCACCGAATACATCGGATTATTCTGCGTGGTAATCACTTGCGCCGGGCAACGAATGTTCGGCAGGTCTTGCGTGATATCGACTTTGGGTACTGAACCGATAAATCCCAGTTGAGTGGACGACGCAGTGCGGCCCATGAGTTTGATCCACCACTCGATGCCGGCCGCGGGAAACGTGCTGCCCAACCGCTTGCCCATGGTGTCGCGCGCCCAGCCTTCGACACCGCTTTTTTCTATGAGCTGCACCCAGGCGCGATAGCGATCACCGGCGTCCTCGCCGCGCGTGGGCGACGACAGCACGCTGACCGTTTTCACCCTCGATGGATAGCGCGCCGCGAAATGCAGCGCCATGGTGCCTCCGACTTTCGCACCGACGAGATAAAACTTGTCGATCTCTAGATGATCCATCACCGCGATGAAATCATCGACAATGCGATCGAGCGACCACGCGTGATCGCGCGGCATCGGCGTCGAGCGCCCAAAGCCGCGCATGTCGGGACGCACCACACGATAGTCGCGTGCGAGTTCCGGCATCCAGCCGTACCAGGCGTCGCCGCTTTCGGCATTGCCGTGCAACAGCAAAATCGTTTCATGTTCGCGCCACGGTTCGGCAAAATCGGTGACGTCGTAGTGCATGTTCAAATCGGGGGTGACTTGTAGTGTGGGCATGGCTATTTCTCCGCTCGAAAAAGAACCTAACTACAATTTAACATCGATAGACAGGATGGACAGGATAAACACCGCGTCGATTGTTTTGGGTCTTATCCTGTAAATCCTGTACATCGATGTAAAAAAATAGCTTCGGGCGCAAACTGAACAATTGCGCCCGGCCCGTCGCATCATGGTTCCGGCGTGTCCGTGTCGGCACTACCATTCAATAATGCCTCGCGCGCGGCACGCGCGAGTTTTTCGTAACGCGCGCGGAACTCATCCAATTTCGCTTCTTCCAACTGCTCGAGATCGAGCAGCGCATTGTGCGCACCCTTGGTGGCACGGATTAGCTCATCCAGCTTGACCTGCATCGCTTGAGTGTCACGATTCTGCGTGTTCTGGATCAGGAACACCATCAGAAAAGTAATAATGGTGGTTGCCGTGTTGATCACCAACTGCCAGGTGTCGCTGTAGTGAAACAACGGCCCGGTAATGATCCACAGCAGGATGACGCCCACCGCAAACATAAATGTTGTCGGCCTGCCGCTGAAGCGTGCCGCCCAATTCGCAATTTTTGAATAACCCACGCCCGATGCCATGATTTACCTCTCCGTGCAAAACGTTTGGGAAACGCGCCGCAGCCGCGAGCTTAATTTGGAAACTAGTACCAGCGGCGAATTCAATTTGGAAACTCGCCCCAGCGGCAAGTTAAAGCCGCTCGAAAATCAGATAGTAATTCGTCTTGAGGTTCAGCGATTTAATTTCTTCACGCAGGCGAAAGCCCGCCGCGAGCACTTCTTCGATCACGGTTTCCTTGCCCGCACGCACATGGTCGAGCGTGTTCTGCGGCGACACGCCCGGTATGCGTTCGAAATCAACCACGATAAAGCGTCCGCCCGGCTTCAATGCGCGTTTGATCGAAGCCAATGTGGCGGCCACCTGCTCGAAATGGTGATAGACGTCGCTGGTAAACACAATGTCGGCGCTATCCGCGGGCAGACCCGTTTCGGTTTGCGTGCCGACTACCGTGGTGAGATTAGCCACCCCTTCCTTTTTCGCGCGCTCCGCAATCGCCGCGACGAAGGGCTTGGAAATATCCGCGGCGATCACACGTCCATTCGGCCCCACCTGCTTTGCAAACAGCATGGCCATAAAGCCCGTGCCGGCGCCGACATCAGCTACCGTCATGCCCGCTTTAGCGCCCGCGGCCGCCACGATATCGCTGCGGCGGGCGTAAATTTCGCGGCTTTCGCCTTCGAAGCGCGGCGCCCATTCTTCGAGCTTGGGATCGTAAAAGCGTTCGTTGATTTTCGGGTCGGCGCCGGCCGGCGCGCGCTGCGCGCTGCACAGCGCGGGCCAGCATGCCGTCAGCGACACGGCCAGTGCAATGCGTTGAACAGCAGAACGTGAAATCATAGTGGGCTACCGAAAGTCATACGGGAAGGCCTGCATGTTAGGACGGCCCGGCGCGCGGGTCAAACCGCGGAGCGCGCTCAGGGCGAGTGGGCAGCCACGGCGCGTCACGCCACTATGCTGTGCTAATATTCTTCGCAGTGTTTGGGGAGGGGTTCTGCCGCGGCGAACCTCAACGTCAGGAGGAGCGCATGAGCGGTGTGTATGAAGGTCTGACGGTGGTCGAGCTTGCTGACCGTCGCAATCAATGGGCGGGCAAGCTATTGTCGGATGGTGGTGCGCGTGTTATCCAGATCGAGCCCATCAAGGGTAGTCCCGGCCGTCATTGCGGCCCGTTTGTGAAGGACGTGGCAGATCCCGACAACTGTCTCGACTACTGGTTTAACAACACCGGCAAACAAAGTGTAACGCTCGACCTTGAGCGCAAGCCTGCGCAGGATCTTTTGCGTAAGCTGCTGGCTCAAGCCGATGTCTTTATCGAGAGCACACCGCCCGGTACGCTGGCGAAGATGGGCCTGGACTACAGTGCTGTGTCATCCAATATGGGGTTGATCTACGCCTCGCTCACCGATTTCGGTCAGGATGGTCCGTGGCGTGATTTGCAGATGAACGACACCGCGCATCTTGCGCTGGGCGGCACGATGGCGAGCTCGGGCTACTCGGACCCGACGGTGACGCCGATCGGCGGCAAAGGCGATCAAGCCTGGCATATGGGCTGCGCGTTTGTGCTGCACAGTGTGACGGTGGCGTTGTTCGACCGCATGACTTCGAGACTAGGGCAATACATCGACGTGGGCATACACGATGTGTGCGCCATCGGCACCGAGAGCGCGGTGCCGCACTGGATGTATTTCGGCGAAACCCTGTATCGCCATACCGGCATGCACGCCAACGCGCGCCGCATGCCGCCGCTGGAGCTGCCCTCGCGTGACGGCAAGTACGTGATGGCGGTCAATCAGGGACTCAACAACCGCACGTGGAACGCACTGCTCAACTGGATGGACGAAAAAGGCGTTACCGGCGAATTGCGTGACCCGAAATTTCAGGAAGAAGCCGTGCGCACGGCGGAATACCGGCAGGGCACGCGGATACGTGATGCGATCCGGCGCTTGATCGCGGCCAGCGATGCCGAAGAATGTTTCTCCCGCGCGCAGAACATGGGCATATCGTGGGCGATGATCCGCGCCGCGGAAGAAAACTACGATCTGCCGCACTACCAGCAGCGCGACTACTGGCGCAACATCGAGCACCCGCAGATTGGGCGCGCGATACCCTATCCGCGCGGGCCGTTCACCTGCGATGCGTTGGGCATCGAACCGCGTGGCCGTGCGCCGAACCTCGGCGAGCACACGCACCAAGTGCTCACGCAGGACCTCAAACTCAATGAACAAGAAATCGCGGCTCTAGCCGCGGCGGGCGTAACTTTATCCGCAGCGGGAGCGAACAAATGAATAACGCGACCGAAACAAACAGCGCGGCGCATAAGCAAAAAGGCGTGTTAAGCGGCATTCGCGTACTCGATTTCACCTGGAAAACGGTCGGCCCGTGGGCGCCGCGCCTGCTCACGCACTATGGCGCTGAGGTGATACACGTCGAGCGCGCCGGCGGCTATGACGACCATCGCTTTGCTGCGCATCGCAGCATTACCACCGACAAAACCGAGCCGGATCACGTGCAGGGCGAAAAAAAGCTCTACACCGATCCGTACTTCAACACACTGCATCACGGCAAGCTCGCGATCAGTCTGAACACACGCAGCCCCGAAGGCATCAAGCTGGTCGAAAAGCTGATTACGAAGTGCGATGCGATCGTCGAGAACTTTAGCGCCGAAGTGTTCCCCAAATGGGGCCTCACCTGGGAACGCATCCACGAACTCAACCCAAAAATTATCTACATGAGTTCATCTGGCTTCGGCCACACGGGCGAATGGCAAGGCTACCGCAGCTTCGGCCCGACGGCTGCGGCGCAATCGGGGCTGACACTCGCGTCCGGCCTGCCGGGGCAACCGCCCGCGGGCTGGGGCTACTCGTATCTCGACGTGATGGGCGGCTGGATGGGTGGCTTAGCACTGATGCAGGCGCTGCTGCAGGCCAAAAAAACCGGCAGGGGCATGTATGTCGATTACTCGGTGACCGAGGGCGCAATGACCATGGTCGGCACCTACATGCTCGATTATCAGGTGAATGGCCGGCGCATGCGGCGACCGGATTTTCCGCCGGGCAATCGCGCGATTTTTCCGTCAGTCGCGCCGCACAACACCTATCGCTGCACGGGCAATGACCGCGTGGGGCAACACTGGTGGGTGTTTATCGCGTGCGAAACGCAGGCGCAGTTCGAATCGCTGTGTGCGCTGATAGGCCAGCCGCAATTGGCACTTGATCCGAAGTTTGCCACCGTTGATGCGCGCGTAAAAAATCAAGATGAGCTTGATGCCATCATCGGCCGCTGGACGCGCGCACGGCGGCGCTACGATGTGATGCGTCAGTGTCAGAACGCGGGCATCATCGCCGCAGTGGTGCAAAGCGCTGAAGATCGCGTCGAGTACGATCCGCAACTGCAACACCGCGAGATTTTTCCGATCGTTCATCATCCCGAATTGGGTGAGGTGCCCTACGAGGGCTATCCGCCGAAACTGTCGCGCACGCCGGCGTTTGTGCACGGGCGCGCGCCGACACTGGCTGAACACAACCAGTATGTCTACGGCG
>JAYUAH010000268.1:0-4976 GCA_043741415.1 Betaproteobacteria bacterium | reverse complement strand
AGAAAGTAGGGGCCCGGCGAGAGCGCGTTGATGACCGCTGCCATGGCTTCTTCCACCGGCACCCAACCCGCCGTGCCACGCGGCACTTCGGTGTTCATGAATTTGGACATGAACGCGGGCTCCAGCACGCCGCTGTAGTAGCTGAGCCACGACAAATAAGCACCGCGCCCCGCTTCGCCGGCGAGCGGCCCCAGGCGGTTCTTTGGAAATTTATCAGTCAGGTAGAGCGCGATCGCCGGCGATTCGAACACGATGACGCCGTCATCGGAGATCGCCGGTACTTTGCCGTGCGGATGCGGATTCGCCGGGTCCACCGCGCCGCCGTCGCGCGTGCGCGTGGTGACGATCTTGATCTGGTAGGGTGCTTCGAGTTCTTCGAGCAGGAAAATGAAGCGTGTCGAGCGTGTCTTGGCGTGGTGAAATAGGGTAATCATGGACCCCCTCATCGCGTGAAGCGTGTGTTACTTATTGTGCCACGAAAACTGCGTAGGCCCGCTATCAATCAATGCGCAAGTTAGCTTGCTTTATCACCTTCGCCCACTTCTCAACTTCGCTCCGCACAAACACGAAGAACTCCGCAGGTGAACTGCCCACCGGTTCATTGCCGGCTTTCACCAGCTTGTCCTTGATGTCGGGACTACTGAGCGCGCGACGTGATTCTTCGTGCAGTTTGCGCACGATGTCCTGCGGTGTATTCGCGGGCGCGTAAAAGCCGTACCAGCCGGTCACGCTGTAGCCGGGCACGCCTGCTTCAGCCACCGTCTGCACGTTCGGTAATTCTGCGTAGCGCTGCGCGCCGGTGACTGCGACACCGCGCAGCTTGCCGGTCTTGATCGGGCCGACCAGGCCGATGGTGCTGGCGATGGCGAATTCGGTTTCGCCACCCATGGCTGCGATCATCGCCGGGCCGGCGCCTTTGAACGGTATATGCAGCCAGCGTGCGCCCGACATCGATTGCAGCAATTCGCCGGCAAGATGGTTGATGCCACCCGCGCCCGAGGTGCCGTAGGTCAACTGGCCGGGACGCGCTTTGGCGAGTGCGATCAGTTCTTTCGCGTTTTTCACCGGCACCGCGGGGTGGCACGCAATCATGAATTGGCCGCTGGCAAGCTGCGAGATGTAGGCAAAGTCTTTCAGTGTGTCGTAAGGCATCTTCGAGCGCATGCTGGGATTGATGGCGAACTCCGGTGACGTCACCAGCACAGTATGTCCGTCTGGCGCTGATTTGGCCACCACATCGGCACCGATCAGCCCGCCGCTGCCGGCACGGTTTTCCACCACGTACGTGCCGCCGATTTGCTCGGTGAATTTTTGCGCGAGAAAGCGCGCCACCGTGTCGTTACCGCCGCCGGGGGCGAAAGGCGAGATGATGCGCACGGTGCGGGCGGGCCAGGTTTGCGCAACGACCGGTGTTGTAATCCCGCTGACTACGAGCGCAGTCACTACGCATGAAGTAATGTTGTTAGGTGCCATCAGGTGTTCCAGAACGTTGTTGAGTAACATGCATCATTCTATTTTCGCCCCAGATAGTTTCACTACCTTAGCCCACTTGTCGCGTTCGTTGCGCAACAAGGCATCGAAGTCGCCGGCCGAGCCGCCCGCGAGATCCATGCCGAGCGAGGCGTAGCGCTCGCGCAGTTCGGGCAGCACGCGATTGATGGTGCTGTTCAGGCGCTCGATGATGACTTTCGGTGTTCGCGCCGGAGCGGCGATGCCGTACCACCCCACCACCTCGTAACCGGGTAAACCGGCTTCGTTGATGGTGGGTATGTCCGGCGCCAGCGGTGTGCGCTTGGCGCCCGTTACCGCGATGGTTTTCAGGCGCCCGGCTTTCGCGTGCGGGATGATCACGCCGCTGGTGAACGACACTTGCACTTCGCCCGCGATCAACGCACTCAATGCCGGCGCACCGCCCTTGTACGGAATGTGCGTCATGTCGATGCCTGCCATGGTTTTGAATAATTCACCCGCTAGGTGATTGGCGCTGCCCATGCCGGATGAGGCGTACGCCAAGCGTGGCGTGCGCGTTTTCGCCAGCGCAATCAGTTCTTTCACCGACGTCGCCGCGACGCTGTTGCTGACCGACAGATAGTACTGCGCATTCACCAGTTGCCCGACACCGGTGAAATCCTTGATCGCGTCGTACAACACATTGCGATACAGACTGGGGTTGATCACATGTGTCGGCGTTACCGTGAGCAGCGTGTAACCGTCGGGCGCGGCGCGTGCCGCCATCTCGCCCGCGACATTGCCGCCCGCGCCAGGGCGGTTATCCACGACAAACGATTGCCCCAACACATCGGCGAATTTTTGTGCGCTGAGGCGCGTCACCGAATCGGTGCCGCCGCCGGGCGCTTGCGCGACAATCACGCGCACCGGGCGCTCGGGATAAGCTGTCGAAGCGGGTTGTGCCCACGCCAGCGTGGTCACCATGACGATTGCCATGATCATTGCGAATGCGGATTTCATCGGTTCTCCTGCTGGAGCAATGGCGGGCACTTGTTTTTTTTGGTGCATCGTATGCTACACCGCGCCGTGCGAACGTCAGGATGCTAAGGCGATAAATATTCGTAAGTATTTGTTTTTAAACAATATTTTATAACTCGATGCTGGCGCTGGGCGCGGTGCTCAGCGGAAAGGGAAATAATGCGATTCAAAACAGGAGGCGCGTCGATGAAAAAATTCATCTGCTGCGTTTGCGTGTTAATCGTTGGATGGAGCATTGCGGCTGCCGCGCACGCGCAGACGCCTGCTACAAGTTCATTACAAGCCGCTTCGACACGCTCAGCACCGGCGTGGCCGTCGCGCGCGGTGCGCTTCCTGGTGCCGTACGCACCCGGCGGCGGTGTGGACATTGTCGCGCGCACGCTGGGGCAAAAACTTTCAGAGCAACTGAGCACATCGTTCGTCGTTGAAAATCGTCCCGGCGGCACCGGTATCGTCGCGTCTGAAATCGTAGCGCGCGCGGCACCCGACGGCCACACGCTGCTGGTGTCCGCGCTGGAATTCGCCATCAACCCGGCGCTGCGCGCGAAGCTGCCGTACGATCCGCTCAAGGATTTCACCCACATCGCGCAACTGGCGAGCGTGCAATTTTTGCTGGTGAGCCACCCGTCGGTGCCGATACGCACTGCACGCCAGATCGTCGAGCGTGCGAAAGCGCAGCCGGGCAAGTTGACCTACGGCTCGTCCGGTACCGGTGGCGGACCGCATCTCGCCGGCGAGTTGTTTCAACTCGTATCTGGTGCGCGCTGGACGCATGTGCCATTTAGAGGTGCCGCCCCCGCATCGATTGCCGTGATGAGTGGCGAAGTGGATTTCTCCTTCGGCAGCACCATCGGGCTGATGGAGCCCGCGCGCAGCGGCAAAGTGCGCGCGATCGGCGTCACCGGCGCCAAACGTTTTGCCCCGTTGCCGGCGGTGCCGACCATCGCCGAATCCGGCGTGCCGGGTTATCTGGCCATTGGTTGGTATGGCTACTACGGGCCGGCGAACCTGCCCGGGGAACTCGTGCGCAGAATTCACAGCGAAACCACGCGCGCGTTCAACAGTCCCGATGTCAAGGAGCGGCTGGAACGCGCCGGCAACGAACTGGTGATGAGTTCACCCGATGAATTCGTCACCTTCGTGCGTGCGGAAATTGTGAAATGGACACGCGTGGTTAAAGCGTCGAATACGCGGATTGAATGATGCGTTACAGTAGCAACATCGTCTCCCAGGGAAACTGAAATGAAATTGCGCCATGTGTTGGCTGCGGCAGCCGTCGCGGCAGTGTTCGGCTGCGGCGTCGCGGTAACGCGCCCGCTGCCCGATCCGCGTCTGGATCGCTGGGGCGTGAAAGACATGGATCCCGCCATTGCCATGCAAACGTCTGATGCGGCATGCGAAAGCACCACGCTGGTGTCCAGCGGCGGCGCATTTCCCAAAAATCCGCACACACTGGCAATTCGCTGGACCGGCTTCGCCAATTTCGAACTGGTCTACAACGGCCAGATTATTTTGCTCGACGCCTACTTTGATCGCGGCAGTGTATTCCCGCCGCTGGGCTTCAAGGCCGCCGATGTCAAAAAGGCCGATCTATTACTGCTCGGCCACGGCCACGTCGATCACATGTCCGATGCCGCGTCGGTGGGCGCACGCACCGGCGCACTGATCGTCGGCGCGCCGGTCACCACCGAAAAACTGCTGACGCAAGGTGTTGATCCCAACAAAGTGCGCACCGTGCATGGCCGTGGCGGCGAGCTACTCAAGTTCAACGGCTACATCGTAGAACCCATACTCGGTCGCCACGGCGAACCGCCGTCGAAAGTCGTCGATGCGTTTCAGCAGGCGCTGAGAGAAACTACCACGCCGCCGACGCGCGAACAGTTGGCGGAGTTGCTGACCATCCGCCAGCGCGGCACATCGGATAAGCGCGTAATTAACGAAGGCACCATTGCGTACCTGATTACCTTCGACAACGGCTTTCGTTTGTTCTATCGCGACAGCGGTGGTGTCGTCACCGACTACGAAAAAGCCGCAATGGCAAAAATCGGCGGCGTAGATGTGGCGCTGGTGGCGGTGTCGGCCTCGGTACTCAACACGCTCACGTCGCAGCGCGCGCTCGAACACCTGCGTGTTTACAAACCCGATGTCTATATCCCCAACCATCACGATGCCTCATTCAACAACCTGTGGCGCGCCACCGAGCCGCTATTTCAGGCGTTGAAGGATGAGAATCCAAAACTGATTACGCTATCGAATGCCTATCGCGAGCCGGTGTGTTTTAACACGGACTACAACTTGCAGCGGCGGGGCAGGTGAAGGCGCGACGTTTACTGTTAAAATTCTCCATATTGCCCGATGAGGACTACTGATCTTGTCAACTTTTAGTTGAGGGTTTAAGCCGCTCTTTTATTCAGCCGAGCGGTGTGGCTGTTTTGATGGATGGGTTCGTCGTTGGCGGCGTTTAATGTTTCGACGCAAGCGCGTTCAAA
>JAYUAH010000267.1:0-2048 GCA_043741415.1 Betaproteobacteria bacterium | reverse complement strand
TGGCGGGCTTGCAGTCCGGCGTTTCCGCGCCCGGCGGGTTAGTGAACTACGTCACCAAAGTGCCGCTGAAGGAAGCCTTTACCACGGCTACCCTCGGCATCGATGAACACGGCGGCAGCAAGGCGCATATTGACGCCAACGCCCTGCTCGGCAACGTTGGCGTTCGGGTGAACGTGGCGGCAGAGCGGCTGCGCACGCAGTTCGATCATGCCGATGGTTCGCGCCAGTTTGCGAGTCTTGCGCTGGCCACCGAGCTGAGCGCGCAGACCTCGGTGTCGGTGGACTTTGAATACCACCGCAAATCACAACCCTCGGTGCCCGGTCTCGGTCTGCTTGATGCGAATGGTGATGGTGTCGGCGACACCTTGCCGACGCGAATCAATCCGCGTTTAAACCTCAACAATCAATCCTGGTCGTTGCCATTTCAGGCCACCACCCGCGCTGCCGAAGTCGCGCTGAATCATCGCCTCAATGCCGACTGGCGGGCGCGCGTTTCCGCCAACACGCAGCAGAGCAAAATCAATGATCGCGTCGCCTTCCCGGACGGTTGCAGCAACGCCGCGAACTATGTGTATCCGGGGCTGTGCGCGAATGGTGACGTTGATGTTTACGATTTCCGCAGTGAGGGCGAGAAGCGCAAAGTGTCGAGCTGGGACGCGTATCTCGATGGTAAATTTGGAGCGTTCGGCATGCAGCACAACGCGCGCTTTGGCTTTGCAGGTCGCAGCATCCGCGCCGATTTGCCCGCTCTGCAGGCCTACAACTATGTCGGCAGCACCAATATTTACGCGCCGGTCGCGCTGCCTGCCGATCCGTCGCTGACCGAGCTCAACACCGATAGTCGCGAGCATGCGCTTGAAGGCTATGCCAGCGTTCGTTCGGCCTTGACTTCGTCGCTGCAAACGTTTGCCGGTGTGCGCGTGTCGCGCCTGAATCGCGCCAGTGAGCGCAGCGATGGCTCGCGCGCCGTTGCCTATGAGCAAACGGTCAGCACACCGTGGGCGGGCCTCGCGTGGTCACCGTCGAACACGACGATGCTCTACGCGTCCTGGGGTCAGGGCGTGGAACTTGAGGCGGTGCCGAACCGGCCAACACTGTTTACGAACTACGGCGCGGCGCTGCCAGCGCTTAAGAGCAGGCAAACCGAGATCGGTGCGAAGTGGCAGGCTGATGCACGACTGCTCATCACCGCCGCCGCGTTCAGCATCGACAAGCCGTACGCCGATGATGTGGCCAACGCCAGCGCGCTGCCGACGCGCGTCGCAGGTGGCAAAGCGGCCCGTCATCGCGGTTTGGAACTTGCGGCGACGGGTCGCGTGGACGAGGCGTTATCGGTGCAGGCCAGCATGACGCTGCTCGATGCCAAATTCAGCAAGGCGGTTGAC
Organism: Betaproteobacteria bacterium; assembly: GCA_043741415.1. Taxonomy (GTDB): domain Bacteria; phylum Pseudomonadota; class Gammaproteobacteria; order Burkholderiales; family SG8-41; genus UBA5216. The sequence continues at coordinate 663 of JAYUAH010000267.1, read as the reverse complement.
CCAGCGCTCGTGGGCGAGCGCGTGACCAACGTGCCGCGTATGAAAACGTCCCTGTTTGCCGATTACAAAATCGCCGCACTACCTGGGTTTGCATTGAATGTGCTCGCCACCATCGAGAGCGGAAAAACGGTGACTGCCGATGGCAGCGTGACGCTGCCAAGCGCCTGGCAGCTTGATGCGGGTGTCCGCTATCAGGCCAGGTTATCGGGCAAAGCGACCCTGTGGCGATTGAACGTGGAGAACTTGACCAATCGCATTTACTGGCGCGAAGCACCGACGCAGTACTGGGGCGGCATCTACCTGTTTCCGTCAACACCGCGCACGGTGCGCGGCAGTGTTACGGTAGATTTTTAGCGAGGTGCGCGTGATGGGTGACCGGTGATGCGTTACGTAAGTGACGAGCTCCGTAGATACAAGGGCGGGCACTGCCCGCCTTGTAGATATCCGCGAAGCGCAAGAAAGAAAGTTTGGGGCTGACGCCCGAAGTTACGAGGCGGGCACTGCCCGCCCTACGCGAAAGTCTGGACATGCTTGAACCCGCCTTCACCTTCCTCGGCACCGCAGTCACCTGGCTCGAGCTGATTGCGTTCGTGCTCGCGCTCGCCAACATCGCCTGTAACGTGTTCGAAATTCACTGGGGCTGGCCGCTGACGATTGTGGCCA
>JAYUAH010000266.1:0-2050 GCA_043741415.1 Betaproteobacteria bacterium | reverse complement strand
GCACTTGATTGAACGACTTCATCGCCATCGCCTTGCCTTTGACGGCGATGATGCTGCTGGCGGTAATTTCGGAACGCTCCCCCGTCACGCGATTCATGCCGCCGTAAACGGTAAACGCGTTCTCGCCGAGGCTCCATGCCACTTGATCCTTGGCATAGTAGTAGCAGGCGTGCTGCCAGGTAATCCAACGGTGCGGCACACCGTGCGTATCCAAGGTCAACACCAGCGGCAACGCGCTGCGCCGAGGTGCCCGAGGTGCTAATTCGATGAAAATTTGATCCATGTTACGAGTTAACGTTTTAAACATTTACCGGACGTCTTGCGATACGACACAATTTACCAGATTTGTGAGTGTTAGGCCGGATTTCAGGCTTTGATGGCGGAAAATGCTGTGCCGCGCTATACTGCGCGGCTGTGAATACCTACCCCAGCAGCGCTTTCGCCTACCTATTTTCGGCATTCTCGGCAATCTTGCACAGTTCTACTGTCCGCTCGCCTGCCGTCGCGCTGTTACGCTGATGTCCTTTGCATCGCTAAACCTGCTGCCTGAATTGCAACGCGCTGTTGCCGATCAGGGCTATACCGAAGCCACACCGATCCAGGTGCAGGCTATTCCGGCCGTGCTCGCAGGCCGCGATCTGATGGGCTGCGCGCAGACAGGCACTGGCAAAACCGCCGGCTTTACCCTGCCCTTGTTGCAAATGCTCGCACCTCACGCCAGCAACAGCCCCTCGCCCGCACGCCATCCGGTGCGCGCGCTGGTGTTGACGCCCACACGTGAACTCGCCGCCCAAGTGCATGAATCGGTGCAGGGTTACGGCAAATATCTGCCGCTGCGCTCCACCGTGGTCTACGGCGGCGTGGACATGAAGCCGCAAAAAGCCGCGCTGATGGCGGGCGTCGAAATCCTCGTCGCCACGCCGGGACGCCTGCTCGATCACGTCGAGCAAAAAACGGTGAATCTCTCGCAGGTGCAAATCCTCGTGCTCGACGAGGCCGACCGCATGCTCGACATGGGCTTTCTGCCGGACCTAAAACGCATCATCGCGCTGATTCCGGCGCAACGCCAAAGCCTGCTGTTCTCCGCCACCTTTTCCGACGATATCAAGCGCCTCGCCAACCAAATGCTGCGCGATCCGCTGTCGATCGAAGTCGCGCGGCGCAATGCGCCCGCCGATCTGGTGTCGCATCAGGTGTATGAAGTTTCCGCGGAACGCAAGCGCACTCTACTCTCCAATCTGATCCGCACGCGCAACATGTCGCAGGTGCTGGTGTTCCTGCGCAAAAAAGTGGATTGCAATAAACTCGCGCGCGAACTGGAGCGCGACGGCATCGTAGCCACCGCCATCCACAGCGATCGCACGCAGGGCGAACGCGAACAAGCGCTGTCCGACTTTAAAGAAGGCCGTTGCGTCGCGCTGGTCGCCACCGATATCGCCGCGCGCGGGCTCGACATCGCAGAACTCCCATACGTCATCAACTACGAGTTGCCGTTCGTGCCCGAAGACTACGTGCACCGCATCGGCCGCACCGGTCGCGCCGGCATGCCAGGCGCTGCGATTTCGCTGGTGTGCAGTGACGAACACAAACTGCTGGCGGACATCGAACGGTTGCTCAAACGCCCGATCGAACGTCTGCCCGTGGGCCACCTCGATCAACGGCCCGACCGGCACGACCATAAAGACCACAGAGAGCGCCCGCCGCGCGAGACCCATGCCAGCAGCCACGCCAGTGACGCGCGCCCCGAGCGTAGTGAGCGGCCCGAGCGACATGAGCGGCAGGAACGGCCTGCGCGCGCGCCACGCGAACGTCCCGTGGAGAGACCCATTGCCAAAGCCGTGCACGACGGCTTCGATTTCAGCAAACCCTACGAGCCGGGCGCCAGCGACACCGCGATTGCGGATAAATCCGTCGCGCCCCCGCGCCGCGGTGCGGTACGTCCGGTCGCCGCGCTGCTCGGCGGATTGTTAACCCGCAAGTAGCTTTCGCAATGCCGGTGATGGTCATCGGCGTGTTTCTCGGTGGCCGCATCCACGCCAACCTGAGCGGC
>JAYUAH010000265.1:0-4994 GCA_043741415.1 Betaproteobacteria bacterium | reverse complement strand
TGTGGATCTGCATCAAATCCATGCGCGTGGTGCGCATGAGTTTGAAGGATTGCTCCATTTGCCGCACGCCGGCTGCTTGGCCGTTGGTCCACACCTTTGTGGCGAAAAAATATTTTTCGCGATTGGCGAGTTCCGCTGTGAGATCGCCGACCACGCGCTCGGCTTCGCCGTACATGGGCGAGGAATCGATCACCGTGCCGCCGAGGGCAGCGAATTCCTGCAAGACCTGTTTGAGTTCGGCGCGCTCCGCTGCCTTGATGCCGACATCGAAAGTATCGTAGGTGCCGATGCCCACGACGGGTAGCGAATCATTGCCCTTGGGGATGGGGCGTTTAATCAGGGGCTTGTGGTTTGCTTGCGCGAATGAGGGCATGGGCAGCACCGTAGTTGCGCCAACAGTGGCGAGGTATTTTAGCGCGCGGCGGCGCGTGGCGGATGCGGTGTGCAAGATGTGTCGCGCTATCAGAGGTATTATCAGAGGTATAGTATGGCACTCTACACGCTTGCAACAAACGGAAACAGATGATGACTCAAACATTGATTGCCGACGGACTGGTGGCTTTCGTCAAGCGCGCGTGCCCGACCTGCGCGATGATCGCACCGCAGATGGCCGAGGCGTCGCGCGCGCGCCGCGATTTTCAGGTGGTGACACAGGACAATGTTCAATTTCCTGCCGGGGTGGCGAATTTGGTCGATGATCGCGAACTCGATCACTCCTATCTCAACAATATCGAAGCGACGCCGACGCTGATTCGATACGCCGGCGGTAAGGAGGTCGAGCGCGTGATGGGTTGGGATCGCGCGGCGTGGCAGCGGCTTACCGGCATCGGCAGTCTGGGCAAGGATTTACCGCCACTTGTGCCGGGATGAGGCTCGCTCTCACTCGAGCCCGGGGTGGCCGAGCGGTTGGAAGCCAAACATAAAGGCGGCACGTTGCGCGCGCGCAAAATCGACTATGCGCCCGACGATGATCCCGAAGAAATGTGCTATCAGCGCGGCTGGAGCGATGGCCTGCCGGTCACACCGCCCACTGACACGCGCGTGCTGCGCATGCTAGCGGGCACCGCGCGCAAGCCCGATGAAGTGATCGGCAATATTCCGCCGTATCTCGCACCCTGCACCATCGAAAAAGTCGCAATAAACGCGGTGATGGCAGGCTGCAAACCCGAATACATGCCGGTGCTGCTGGCGGTGCTGGACGCGGCGCTGGAGCCGGTGTTCACCTTGCACGGGGTGCTGGCGACGACGTATTTTTCCGGGCCGGTGATTATTGTGAACGGGCCTGTCGTCAAAGCCATCGGCTTGAACAGCGGCATCAATGCGCTGGGGCAGGGCAACCGCGCCAACATGACTATCGGCCGTGCGTTGAACCTGATTGTGCGTAACGTCGGCGGTGGTAAGCCCGGCGAAGCGGATCGCGCCACACTTGGGAGCCCAAGCAAGATCGGTTTGTGTTTTGCCGAGGATGAATCCGACGCCGGGTGGGAACCGTTGTCGGTGGCGCGCGGCTTTAAGCGCGGTGTTTCGACGGTGACGCTGTTCCAGGGCCACGGCGTCGAAGCCTTCGTCGATCAAAAGTCGCGCACGCCGGAAGGGCTGTCGAAATCGTTCGCGACACATCTGGTGCGCATGGGCCATTTGCGCCTCACCCAATCGGCGCGTGCGATCGTGGTGTTGTCGCCGGAGCACTACCGCATTTACAAAGAAGCGGGCTGGGGTCGGCGCGAGATTGAAAAAGCCTTGTATGAAGCGACCATACGTCCGGGGCGCGAAATTCTTGCGGGATTGGATGGCATCGGCGAAGGCGTACCCGCAAGTCGTGCGGATGAAATGATTCCCAAATTTCACGACGACGGCATAGTCGTGGTGCGCGCGGGCGGACCGGCGGGCTTATTCTCCGGCGTGCTGCCGGGCTGGCTTGCGGGGCGCAACAAGGCTGAATTGCAACTCGTAACTAAGGAGATTAAGTCATGAGTATGAACTGGATGCGTGATCCGACGGCGGAAACAACGTCCGTCATGCGTGCGCGACTCAAACCGCCGCCGTCGTTGGCGGGCAAAACGGTGGGCCTGTTCGATATCGGCAAAACGCGCACCGACGAGTTTTTCAATCAAGTCGAGTTGCGTTTGCACGAGCGCGGCATCGACACCAAGCGCGTCGGCAAGCCGACCAATGCCAAAGTCGCTACGGCGGAAAATCTGGCGAAGATTTCGTCGGAAGTCGATGTGGTGATTATCGGGCTCTCGGACTGAGGTTCGTGCACGTCGTGCAGTCTGCACGACTTGAGAAACTTCGATGAGCGCGGCATTCCCGGTGTGTCGGTGGTGACTACGGGTTTTACCGATGCGGTGGAAGTGCAGTCCAAAGCCATCGGTTTTGAGCCGGCGGTGATTTTTACGCCACATCCGATTCAGAATCGCACGGCGGATGAGTTGAAGAAAATCGCCGATGATGTCATTGAACCGGTGTTGAAACTGTTGCAATCGGCGTAGTCACTTGATGAACAATGCTTTATTCGATGAGGAGTTTGAACCTTGGCCGACATCTTCATCAGTTATGCCAGTGCGGATCGTGAGCGAGCACGGCTACTGGCCGATGCGCTGACGAAACGCGGCTATGTCGTGTGGTGGGATCGCACCATTCCGCCGGGGCGCGTGTTCGATGAGGTGATCCAGGAAGCGATTCAGGGCGCGCGTTGCATGGTGGTGTTGTGGTCGGCCGATTCGACACGTTCGAATTGGGTGAAGACCGAGGCCGCGGAAGGTGTCACGCGCGGCATCCTGGTGCCGGCGTTGATCGGCGACGTGGCGCCGCCCATTGAGTTCAAACGCATCCAGTCGGCCAACCTTTCTCAGTGGAGCGGAGACGAGGCGTACACTGAATATTGCAACCTGCTCGATGCTATTGAGCGCTTGATGAAACAAACGCCGCGTGCGGCGGGCGACGCGGCGGCTACCGTGCAGGCGCCGCGGCCGCTGACGAGTGGCGCGACATCGAATGTAAATACCATCAAGACGTTCGTGTTGGGTGCATTGGTCGCGCTGGCCGTTGTGGGCGCATTTTGGCTCTATGGAAAAGGGGGCAAAGAGCGCCTAACGTCTGCGCCGGCGGCGCCGTCTGTGAGTGTGCAGACACCAGCGCCCGCGGCGAACACGGCGAGCGCTACTGTTGCACCCGTAACAGCACCCATGCCATCTACGGTGAAGCAGCCCGCATCGACAGGGCGAGTCAACCTGTTGTCGCCGGAGCAGGGCGGACAGGTGCTGGTGGCGTCGACCGACCGATGGAAGCTGCTGATCGACGGCAAAGAAGACGCCTATGTGTGGACGGACACCGGGTTTGGCGTATTCGGCTTTCGCGATGGCAAGTCTGCGCTGATCGATACCTTCACCGTGCTCGTTCCCGCACAATCCGCCAACAACATAAAAGAGTTCGAACTTTTTGCCGGTAACGCAGGCCCGACCGGGCCCTTCGAATCGATCGGTCGATTCAGTACACAAAACATGCGCATGATGCAAAATCCCTATCAGGAGTTTCGCTTCCCGCCGGTGAAAGCGAAATACCTCAAGTTTCAGTCATTGCGCGCCCACGACGATTCGACGACGATGTTTACCTATAAAGTCCAGCTTTTTGGCGTATTGCAATAACGGCGTATCGTCGGTGAGCCGCGGGCGGTTTAACCAGGATTGACGTTAGTCGCAGGGCAGTCGCAACAGGGTGTCGCCTATGGTTTATAGCACCGGCAAGCTGTTCTTCATATTCATTATCGCGGTGCTGCTGTCGTGCATCGCGGCGTGGGTGATCGCCTATCGCTACCGCAAGGCCATGCAACGGCTGATGCGTACGCCGCTTGCCGCAGGTGTGCAACAGGTACCGGTGTCTGCCGCTGCTGAAATTTTTTCTCCGCTGCTGCCGGTTTCGCTCGCTGACAACCGCCGGGCAGGCATTCGGCTCACCGTGCTGCTGATCGGCTTGTCGTGCTTGTTGGCGATCACGAGTGCGTGCATCTACATGCGACTGGCGTTTCCGGACGAGCCGTTCGCGCCTAAGCGTGCGGCAGCCGTTGCCCTGTTGCACTTGTGGCCGGTAATCCCGGCGCTGGGCTTGATGTGGCGTTGGTCGCGCTGGCGCGTGTTCGCGGCGCTGTTGCTTTGGTGCGTGCTGTGCTTTCCGGTTTTTCTGTGGCGTTCGGTAGAGCCACAACCGCTGCAGTTGCTGTTCGGCATGGCCGTCGAAATCGGGCCGACGCTGGTGCTGGTGGCATTGATTCTGTTGGGCAATGCGACGCGCGCCGTGGCGCCGTGGCTGCTGCTGCCGTTCACCGGGCTGGTGTGGGCATCGATTGCCGGCGTGGATGTGCTCGCCGTGATGGTGAATCAGCGCTCGCCCATACTGCTGTGGCTGACAACCTGGCTGCCGGCTCACGCGGCAATGGTGCTGTTCGCGTTGCTGCCGTGGGTGCTGGCGTGGTGGCCGTTGCAGCGCCTGGGGCGTGCGCTGGGCCGCGCCTACGCGCGCAAGCAGTTGTCGGAATTGATGGTGGTGTTTACCACGGTATGGGCATTTTCACTGGTGGATGGAGCGATCACAGTGGCGAGCTCAGCCGGCGTGGTTGCCGTCACGATGTTGGTCGCGCTGCTGTGGATCCCGCTGGTGATGTCGCTCTACGCAAAGTGGCACGCACGACAGGGACGACCACCTACGCTGCTGGTGCTGCGTGTGTTCCAGCATGATGCGCAGGTGCAGGATTTGTTCGACCACGTGATCGAACGCTGGCGCCTGAGCGGCAATACCGTAATGATCGCCGGCACTGATCTGGCCGATCGCACGCTCGGTGGCGACGACATTTTTACCTTTCTCGATGGCGGTCTTGCGGCGCGCTTTATTCAAACGCCGGCCGACGTGGCCCCGCGCATTGCTGCATTCGATATGGCGCCGGATGCCGATGGGCGCTACCGGGTCAACGAGTGTTATTGTCACGACACCACCTGGCA
>JAYUAH010000264.1:0-4998 GCA_043741415.1 Betaproteobacteria bacterium | reverse complement strand
GTGCGCTCTGATCGCAGGGAACTCGCAGCGCTGCAGGCGGTGATGACCCCGGAGTTGCTGTAGTCGCTGCTCGCCGCTCGCTGTCGTAGGGCCCTGCCTGCGGCTACAATGCGTAAACCGTAGCGACTGAAAGCGAATGGCAATGCCTGCACAAGAAGTCGAGCTCGCCGATGGCGTAGACGAATACCAATTCTTTCTCGAAAAAGAATGGTCAGATGGCTTTCCGGTGGTTGCGCCGAACGAGCAGCGCTTGCGCTGGATGCTCGCGGGCACTAAGCGCAACTCTGATGACGTGGTGGGCGTGATTCCACCCGCGGGCGAAACCGCGACGGTGCGCGATGTGGCGTTGCATGCGCTGATGGCAGGCTGCAAGCCGGAGTATTTGCCGGTGGTGCTCGGTGCGGTCAGCATTATTCTGCGCGACGAATTCAATATGGGCGGCGTGCAATGCACCATGCATGGTGTTGCGCCGCTGATGATCGTTAGTGGCCCCTACGCGCACAAAATCGGCATACACGGTGGCAACGGCTGCTTCGGGCCCGGCTTTCGCGCCAATGCCAGCATCGGGCGCGCGATCCGTTTGATGTTGATGAATCTCGGCGGCGGGCTGGCGGGCTTGGCGTCGGCGACGGTATTCAGTTCGCCGATCCGCTACACCGCGTGCCTTACGGAAAACACAGCGCTGAGTCCGTGGGAGACTATTGCGCAATCGAATGGCTACGGCAAAGACGACAACGTCATCACCTGCGTCATGGCGGAAAGCCCGCGCCTGCATTTCGATGATGTCAGCACCGAGCCGGAACGTTTGCTGCGCGGCATCGGCGATTCGATGACCTCCACCGGATCATGGAACATGTGGTTCAGTTCCGATGTGGTGGTGGCGATGGGCCCGCAACATGCGCGCCTGTGCGCGGATGCGGGCCTGAGCCGCGCGCAGGTGCAACAACACCTGTGGGAAGTCGCCGAACGCAAGCAGGGCAATCTCAAACGCGGCGGCAACTGGCGCGCCGAACGCGCACAGGCGCTGGGTATCGATCCGAACGACGATGAAGTTGCGTTCAAAGCGGTGAAAGACGTGAAGCGCGTGCAACTCATCGTTGCCGGTGGCTTGGGCCCGGTGACCGCGGTATGCCATGGCTGGAATGAATCGAGCCGGGCGGTACACGGCACGTACGAAACGTAATGATGTTGAAGATTTTCTTTGCGTAACCTTTGCATCTCTGCGCCTTTGCGGTGAGAACTTAAATCAGGAGCACTCATGACCACACGCATCATCGACCCCAGCGCCGCCGGCGGCCGTGCGAAAATTCCACTGGCGCCGCGCCCGATGGATTTGCGCGGCAAAGTGGTCGGCATCATCGACAACACCAAGGAACAAGCGGACGTGATAGCCGCGGCCTTCGCCGAAGGTCTGCGCGAAAAATACGGCGTGGCGAAAGTGATTATCCGGCGCAAAGAATTTTTTTCAAAACCGGCGAGCGCAGCGCTGCTGAATGAAATGGCCGCCGAGGTGGATGTTGCCGCTGCCGCCGTCGGCGGGTGAGGCTCCTGCACGTTGTGCAGTGTGCACGACACAGTGGAATTCGAAAAACGCGGCATCCCGGCGACGGTGATCCTCACGCAGATTTTCAAGAACGCCGCCATCCATCAATTCAAAAGCCGCGGCATGGAAGGGCATCCGTTGATTGAATTGCCGCATCCGATCAGCAATCTCACGCCCGACGAGATGCGGGTGGTGACGCTGCGCTACGTTGATCAGTTTGTGCGGCAACTGACAAGCTAACGTCAACTGTAGAATCATTGCAAATACCCGACGCTCCGATGTTTCTCCCTTCTCCCTTCGGGAGAAGGGCCGGGGATGAGGGAAGGTTTTTGAATTTACGCGAATCGAAACAACATGCCCATAGTCAAGCGCCTCAACCACCCGGACATCCACTACACCCTCGACGATTACACCGATCCTTGGAAAAACGCGCCGTATCTGATTTTGCAACACGGCTTCGGTCGCTCGGGCAAATTTTGGTATAGCTGGGTGCCGTATCTCGCGCGCTGGTTTAAAGTGGTGCGTCCCGATGTGCGCGGGCTCGGCCAGTCGCCGGTGACGTTCGATCTTGAGCGCGATTTCACCGTCGAAAATTGTGTCAACGATCTGGTGGCGATCATCGATTACCTGGGTGCGGATTCCGTGCACTACTGCGGCGAATCCATGGGCGGCATCCTCGGCATGGTGCTTGCGGCCACGCATTCCCAACGCGTGCGCACGCTGACGTTGGTGTCCTCACCGGTGAATCTTAACGAAACCACCAAGACCACCTACGCACTCGGTCACACCTCCGAATCGGAAGCGCAAAAGGCCATGGGCATGAAGGCGTGGGTGGCCGCCACCAACCGCACCACGCGCTTCCCGGCGAACGCCGACCCGAAGTTGCTCGAATGGTACGAACAGCAGTTCGCCAGCAACAACCCCGACGTGCAGGCGGCGATGAGCCGCGCACTGCACGCCAGCAGCGCATTGCCATATCTGTCGAAAATTGAAGCGCCGGTGCTGGGCCTGTATCCCTCCGCCGGGCAGATCACCAGCGACGAGCAAATGCAGATGTTGAAGCAAAATATCCGCAACCTGCAGGTGATACGCCTGACGTCGACGTTTCACAAAATACAGTTGATGTTTCCGCGCACCTGCGCCACGCATTTGCTGCATTTTGCGTCGGCGCATGATGGCACGTCGTGTCATGAGGCATAGTGACCCAGCAAGCAGCCGCATCACTCGCCACTACCGTGTCGTTCCCGCGCGGGCGGGAACCCATAACGCACTCACACGTGGCAACAGGGTTATGGGCTCCCGCCTGCGCGAGAGCGACAGTGATGGGTGTGGCGGCGCTTGCGTTCATAGCAACTTTAGATACCGCGCGCGCTCAAACCTACCCCACCAAACCCCTTCGCCTGATCATCCCCTTCCCACCCGGCGGCCCGCGCGACATACAAGCGCGCCTCATCGGCCCCAAACTCACCGAGGCCTGGGGCCAGCCGGTGGTGATTGACAACCGCGCCGGCGCCAACGGCATTATCGGTACCGAACTCGCAGCCAAAGCGCCGCCCGATGGCCACACGCTGCTGATGATCTCGGCGGGGTTTGCATCTAACGAATTACTGTATGGCAAGCTGCCCTACGATCCGCTGCGGGATTTCGTGCCCGTTGCGATGCTCACGCGTGGCCCCGGCATCCTAGTGGTGAACAACGCCCTGCCGGTGAAATCCGTCAAAGAACTTATAGCCCATGCACGCGCGAAGCCGGGGCAACTGCACTACGGCTCCGCGGGCAACGGCGCGCCCAGTCATTTGTCGGTGGAACTGCTGGCGGCGATGACCGGCGTGCAGTTCAACCACGTGCCCTATAAAGGCATGGCGCCCGCGATGACGGATGTGATCGGCGGGCAAATCCACATGAGCCTGCCCACTATCCCCGGCGGCCTGCCGCACGCGCAGGCCGGCCGGGTGCGCGCGCTGGGTGTCACGGGTGCGAAGCGTTCGCCCGCAGCAGCAGATATCCCCACAATCGCCGAATCCGGCGTGGCCGGTTTCGAGGCAAGCAACTGGTATGGCGTTGCAGCGCCCGCAGGTACGCCGCGTGCCATCATCATGCGCCTGAATCGGGAAATCGCGCTCATCGTGGCTTTACCGGACGTGCGGGCTAAGTTGCTGGCGATTGGCATGGAAACGGAGAGCAGTTCGCCCGAAGCGTTTGCTGAATTTTTGAAAAACGATACTGTGAAATGGGGAAGGGTGATTCAGGCGGCGGGATTAAATCTGGGCAGCGAAACACGTTAGCCTATACAAATGTCCGAGCGCCTCCCATGCTCACGTTGCGGTGAGCTAATCCTCCCAGATACGGCCACTAGAAACGGCGGTCTTTGCATGCCATGCAAAGGCAATTACAGGGAACAAATTGAAGCGGGAAAACGACGTAGAGAGCAGGATCGGATTTACGAGCAAAGTCCCGAAAGAAAATACTGGCTCGACCTTGTGCGGCGCGTACACAAGACACCTCAAGGTTTCGGTGGGCTAAGTCAAACTGAGAAGACCTACTTCGCCGTCACCTGTCTTATTGGCGAGGTGTACAACGGCGGGTTCGATCAATTTTTTTCGAACAGCAGCGGCGAGTTTTATGGCCTAGCGCTTGACGGGCTGTTCGAGATAGAGGCTGAGGCATCGGCTGCCCTGTTAGAGCAGGCGAAAGAAGTGCTGTTTGGTCATTCACCGGTTCCAATCGATCGGGCGAAAAGAAATGAGATTATGCCCACTGTCGCGAACGAGTTCGCAACAGAATGGAAACAATTAGACGTGATAGACAAAGCGTTCTGTCGCGATCCTGATAAGTTGGCCGAGCGGTGTAAGGTGTATGCAATCAAGCATAGTCTTTACAGCGAGTAGGTTGTGCTGGTAAGCATAAGTAGGTCGGGCTTCCCAGCCCAACATCTCCGGTGCATCACGCGCAAATGTGTTGGGCTTTGCTGCGCTCAGGGCCAACCTACCGAGAGGGCGCGGTTGCGACGACTTCATCCCACACCGGCAACCCCCGCGCTTCAAACGGTAAATCCCAAGCCGCGCAATTGGCACGATCCACAATTTCCACCGGCAGCATGATTTCGCGCGGCACGTTTTCACCGCGCAGGTAGCGCACCGCTGCTTCGGTGGCGAGGCAGGCCATTTTCATCGCATCGAAACTCGCCGTGGCCAGCAGCTTGCCGGTCGTGATAGCGGCGATGGCGTCGGGCACGGCGTTCACGCCGACGATCGGCGGCCAACGTGATAGCTGGCGGCCGGCGGCTTCGAGCGCATCGATGGCGCCGAGTGCCATCGCGTCGTTAGCGGCGAGAATGGCATCGAAGGCGACGCCGCTTGCCAGTACACGCGTCATTTCGCGGCGTGCGGCGGTTTGCAAAAACTCGCCCGGCACATCGGCCACGCGCGTGATGTGCGCGTGGGTGGCAAATTCGG
>JAYUAH010000263.1:0-4998 GCA_043741415.1 Betaproteobacteria bacterium | reverse complement strand
TTAGTCAACAGATTCGCCGCCGCTTCGTAAAAACAGAACGGAATAAACACCGCACCGCGCGGCGTGCCATCGTCGGCACGCGCATACAACGAAACGATGCCGCGGCGCGAGGCCACGCTGATGATGTCGCCCGGTTTCGCACCGATCGCATCGAGGTCAAGCGGATGGATCAGCGCTGTCGGGTCCGGCTCAATCGCATCGAGCACCGAGGCGCGGCGCGTCATCGCACCGGTGTGCCAGTGTTCGAGTTGGCGGCCAGTAATCAGCACGAAGGGAAATTCCTTATCCGGGCGCTCGTTGGCGGGAATGATATCCGCCGGCACGAAGCGCGCGCGCCCCGTCGGCGTGGGAAATTTATCGATGAATACAATCGATTGCCCCGGATCGCCTTCGTTCTCGCAGGGGTAAGTCACACTGCTTTCGCGCTCGAGACGATCCCACGTGATGCCCGCGATGCTGTTCATGCCGTTACGCATTTCGTTGAACACATCTTTGGGGCCACTATAGTTCCAGTCGCAGCCCATGCGGCGCGCGATTTCCTGAATGATCCACAGGTCCGGCTTCGCCGCGCCCGGCGCATCGATTGCTTTGCGGCCCAGTTGCACCATGCGATCAGTGTTGGTGACAGTGCCGTCTTTTTCCGGCCACGCAGTGGCGGGCAAAATCACGTCGGCGTAATAGCACGTCTCGGTAAGAAAAATCTCCTGCACCACCAGCATATCGAGCTTGGCCAGCGCCTCGCGCGCGTGATGCGCATCGGGGTCGGACATCGCGGGATTCTCGCCCATGATGTACATGCCGTTCAGTTTGCCGTCGAGTATGGCGTGGATAACTTCCACCACGGTGAGACCCGGCTTGGTATCAAGCGTGGCGCCCCACAATTTTTCAAAACGCTGGTGCGCTTTTTCGTTATCGACACGCTGATAATCGGGAAAGAACATCGGAATCAAACCGGAATCCGACGCGCCCTGCACATTGTTTTGCCCCCGCAGCGGATGCAGGCCTGACCCCGGCTTGCCGATTTGCCCCGTCATCAGCGTGAGCGCTATCAAACAGCGCGCATTGTCGGTACCGTGCACGTGTTGTGAAATGCCCATACCCCACAGAATCATCGAGCCCTTGGACGTCGCGTACAGACGCGCGACTTCCTTGATGGTCTCGGCGGGTATGCCGCACAGCGGCGCCATCGCTTCGGGGCTGTAACCTTCGACGTTCTTTTTCAAATCCTCATAACCGATGGTGCGCGAGGCGATGAACGCCTCGTTCACCAGGCCTTCGTGCACAATGGTGTGCATCATGGCGTTGAGCAAGGCCACGTCAGTATCGGGTTTGAATTGCAGATAGTGTGCGGCATGGCGCGCCAGTTCCGAGCGGCGCGGATCGGCGTAAATCAGCTTCGCGCCTTTTTTCACCGCGTTCTTGATCCACGTTGCCGCTACCGGATGATTGGAAATCGGGTTCGCACCGATCAAAAAAATCACTTCGGCGTGCTGCACGTCGCTCACCTGATTCGACACCGCGCCAGAGGCCACGCCTTCGATCAGCGCCGCGACGCTCGAGGCATGACACAGCCGCGTGCAGTGATCGACGTTGTTGGTGCCGAAGCCGGTACGCACCAGCTTCTGAAACAAATACGCTTCTTCATTGGTGCCTTTGGCCGAACCGAAGCCCGCCAGCGCGTTGCTGCCCTTGGTGTCGCGAATCTCGCGCAGCTTGGCGGTGGCGTGATCCAGCGCTTCTTCCCACGTCGCTTCGCGGAAATATTCCAGTGGATTGGCCGGGTCCATGGTGAAGTCGGCGCGCTTGGCCACACCCGGTTTGCGGATCAGCGGTTTAGTCAGGCGTTGCTTGTGATGCACGTAGTCGAAGCCGTAGCGGCCTTTCACACACAGCCGGTTATGGTTCGACGGCCCGTCGCGGCCTTCAACGTGCAGTATCTTGTTGTCTTTGATGTTGTAAGTGAGTTGACAGCCGACGCCGCAGTACGGGCACACCGAATGCACTTGTTTTTCGGGCTGGATCAGCGCCACTTCGCGCGCCGGCATCAGCGCGCCGGTGGGGCAGGCCTGCACGCATTCGCCGCAGGCAACACACGTAGACGCACCCATCGGATCGTCGATATCAAACACGATTTTGGCATGCTCGCCGCGGAACGCGAGGCCGATCACATCGTTCACCTGCACTTCGCGGCAGGCGCGCACGCAGCGCGTACATTGAATACAAGAATCGAGATTGGCCGCGATGCCGTGGTGCGACAAATCGGCTGGCGGCTGATGGCGCGCTTCAAAGCGCGGCTGACCGACCTTGAGTTTAATCGCCCATTGATCGAGTTCGGAATTCAGTGTGTGGCGCTTTTCCGGCATGTCCGACAACAGCAGTTCCAGCACCATTTTTTGCGACTTCACCGCGCGTTCACTGTCGGTGGTGACTTCCATGCCTTTAGCCGGTGTGCGGCAGCATGAGGCCGCCAGCACACGTTCACCTTTGACCTCGACCACGCAGGCGCGGCAATTGCCGTCGGGGCGCATGCCTTCTTTGTAGCACAGGTGCGGAATTTCGACGCCGTAACGCTTGGCGGTTTGAATAATGGTTTCGTTGGCGTCGCCGACAACATCTTTGCCGTTGAGTTTGAACTCGACCGGCATCGCGTTTATTTCGTCTTTGGAAAGCGCGGTCATAGCACCTCCTTCGGGAAGTATTTGATGACGCAGCGTATCGGGTTCGGCGCCGCCTGCCCCAGCCCGCAGATCGATGCGTCGGCCATCGCGCTCGACAATTCTTCGAGCAGGCCTTGATCCCAGCTTGGTTTTTGCATCAGGTTCAGCGCTTTCGCAGTGCCCACGCGGCAGGGCGTGCATTGGCCGCAGGATTCTTCAGCGAAAAATTTCATGATGTTGCGTGCGGCGGCGGCGGCTTTGTCGTGGTCCGACAAAATAATCACCGCCGCCGAGCCGATGAAACAGCCGTATTGATTGAGTGTGTCGAAATCCAGCGGAATATCGCCCATGCTTGCCGGCAAAATACCGCCCGATGCGCCGCCCGGCAGATACGCATAAAACGCATGGCCCGGCAGCATGCCGCCGCAATATTCGGCGATGAGTTCTTTCACCGTGATGCCCGCGGGCGCGAGATGCACGCCGGGTTTTTGCACGCGGCCCGACACCGAGAACGAGCGCAGGCCTTTGCGCCCATTGCGCCCGTGCGAGGCAAACCAATCTGGGCCTTTTTCGAGGATATCGCGTACCCAGTGTAGCGTTTCCGTGTTGTGCTCCAGCGTCGGGCGGCCGAACAGACCCACTTGCGCCACGTACGGCGGACGCAGCCGCGGCATGCCGCGCTTGCCTTCGATGGATTCGATCATTGCGGATTCTTCTCCGCAAATGTACGCGCCCGCGCCACGCCGCAAAAATATCGGCGGCAATTTACACGGCGGATTTTTTTGCAGCGCCGCGATTTCTTTTTCGAGTATGGCGCGCACGCCCGCGTATTCGTCACGCAGGTAAATGTAAATCTCGGAGACGTCCACCGCCCATGCGGCGATCAGCATGCCTTCGAGAAAACGATGCGGATCGCGCTCCAGGTAGTAGCGATCCTTGAACGTGCCCGGTTCGCCTTCGTCGGTGTTGATCGCCATCACCCGCGGGCCTTTTTCACCACGCACGATGCGCCACTTGCGCCCCGATGGAAACCCCGCGCCCCCCAATCCGCGCAGACCCGAATGCTCCATGGTTTTGATGATGTCTTCTGCGTCGCGTTTGCCGGACGTGCACTCGGCCGCCAGCGCATAACCACCGCTAGATAAATAATCGTTTAAAATCAAATACTTATCTATTTTGCACCGATTGCGACCCGCAGCCACTTCGGCTTTAACTTTATCCACTGTCGCGTTCGCCACCGGGTTTTGCCCCACCACCACCACCGGCGCTTGTTCGCAGCGCCCGACACACGGCGCAGGAATCACACGCACACCGTCGCCCAGCGCGCGTTTCAATTCAGTGATCAACGGAGTCGCACCACCCATTTCACACGACAAGGAATCACACACACGCACGGTGAGCGCCGGCGGCGGCGTGTCGCCTTCTTTGACGATATCAAAGTGATGATAGAAGCTCGCGACTTCAAACACTTCGGTCATCGCGAGTTTCATTTCGCGCGCGAGTGCGGCAATGTGCGCAGCGGAAATGTGACCGTACTGATCCTGAATTTTGTGCAGATGCTCGATCAGCAAATCGCGGCGACGCGGCTCGCTGCCGAGCAACGCCTGCACCTGTGCCAATGCGGATGGCTCAACGGTGCGGCCTTTGATGCCGCCGCGTCCGCCGTTTCTTTTTTTGATCTTGCCTGTGTCCAACGTCCCCTCCATGCCCATCACCTGCGAGCTTTCAGCGCTCCGGGTCATCACGCCACCACGTCCATCGGACGCGGGGGTAGCTCGTTATGCCGGGGAGGGGTACCGCTGGTGCCTGAATAGCGCGGGTTGTGTGTGCTTTCTCTAAAAAACCGCTATTTCAAAACAGACTTCATCAATTTGCCCATCTCCGCCGGATTACGTGTGACCTTGATGCCGCAGGCCTCCATCACGTCCAGCTTCTCGGTGGCCGTACCTTTGCCACCCGAAATAATCGCACCGGCGTGGCCCATGCGTTTGCCCGGCGGCGCAGTGAGGCCGGCGATAAAACCGATCACCGGTTTTTTCATGTTGGCCTTGACCCAGCGTGCGCATTCTTCTTCATCGGTGCCGCCGATCTCGCCCACCATCACCACCGCTTCAGTCTGCGGATCATCGTTGAACATTTTCATCACGTCGATATGCTTTAAGCCGTTCACCGGATCGCCGCCGATGCCCACGCACGACGATTGGCCGAGACCCACTTCCATCAACTGGCCCACCGCTTCGTACGTCAGCGTGCCGGAGCGCGACAGCACGCCAATCGGCCCGCGCTTGTGAATGTGGCCGGGCATGATGCCGATTTTTATTTCGTCGGGCGTGATCACGCC
>JAYUAH010000262.1:0-2057 GCA_043741415.1 Betaproteobacteria bacterium | reverse complement strand
CTTTGCCGACGGGCTTGTAACCCAGCGCAACCATTTGCTCGGGTGTTGCGCCCACCACCACGTAATCGCGATCCGCCACCGGCAGGCCCAGCAGCTCGTCGCGAACCGCACCACCGACGGTATAAATTTTCATTTAAAACAAATACTTACATACATTCGCCGCATCACCATCGGGTTACGCGCGCGTGCGATCACGCAGCGCCGCGTAGCGTCCCCGCGGGGTGCGATAGGCGAGCCACGCCGGGGCCACGGCTTCCAGCGCTTGCGGCGCGATGCCAAACGGAAATACGCAACCGCTGCCGCACACGCTGTCGATTTTCATTGAGCGTACGTTGTCCATGCTCATCAATTTGCCGGGCAGGCATTCCATGGCGAACACCATCACCTGGGTAAGCGTGTCGTCGGCGTTGAAAATCAGGCGTTTGTGCCCCGTGGTGTGCACCACATAGTCAACCAATTCGCGCAGCGTGTACACCGTCGGCCCGCACAGGTCGTAGGCGTGGCCGATGCTGTCGTGGCGCTGCAAAGCGTCAGCAAACGCCTGCGCCACATCGACCACATACACCGGCTGAAAGCGCGCGTGCGCCGCCGGCACGATCATCATCGGCGCTGCTTTGAGCAAGTTCGCGAACAGGTTCAAAAATTTGTCTTCGCGCCCGAAAATCACCGACGGCCTGAAAATCGTCACGTCCAGACCCGCATTGTGCACGATGGCTTCAGCCTCGCCCTTGCTGCGCAAATATTCGCTGGGCCGCTCCGCCGCGGCGTGCAGTGCGCTCATGTGCAACAAGCGCCGTACGCCGGTGTCGCGGCAGGCCGCCACCACTTTACAAGCCAGGCTGACATGCGCGTTGGCGAAGCTGGCATTGCGGCGTCCGCCGTGCGTACCCACCAGGTTGATCACCGCGTCGCAGCCCGTCAGCAGGGATTTCAGCGCAGCGGGGTCATGCACATCGGCCACCACGACATCCACCGTCGGCAGCAGCGCGAGATGCTTGGCGCGCTCACGATCGCGCGTGGGCACGCGCACGCGCAGCCCGCGCGCGGCCAGCGCGGCACACACGTGGCTGCCCACAAAGCCGGAGCCGCCGATCACACAAAGGGTTGAAATGCTCATTTTTATCAGTCGTTAGACAGTATTCGGTAGGGATGCGAGTTTAACCGATCACTGGTGCACCCGTTCACTGCTGTTTAAGGCGTATCGCCCAGCGGTTTTTCTTCGCGCGCGGGGCTCACCTCACCGATGCGGCTTTTCAGCGACTGCGCCTGCTGACTCAGCAGATTGGCGTAATAACTGGCGTTGGACATCACCAGCTTCACGTAATGACGCGTTTCGTTGAACGGTATGGTCTCCGCCCACGCTGCCGCTTCCATGGTGCGCTCGGGGCGCCACACGCGCGCGCGGCCCGGCCCGGCGTTGTAACCCGCGGTTGCCAACACCGCGTTGCCATCGAAGCCGTCGAGCACCTGGCGCAAATAAAAAGTGCCGAAATTCAAATTGGTATCGACATCCGTGACACCGGTCCAACGCCAGTTCTTGAGTCCCATTTTGCCGGCGACCCATTGTGCGGTGCCCGGCATCAGTTGCATCAAGCCCATCGCGCCGGCACTGGAACGGATGTCCGTAATGAAACGGCTTTCCTGCCGAATCAAACCTAACACCCAAGCTTCGTCGATCCCTTGCCGCGCGGCATGCCCTTTCAGCAGATCACGATACGGCGCGAAATAGCGCAGGCGAAAATCATGCGTGGCAATGGTTTTTTCAGCGGTGTTGATGACACGATCGTTGATGTCGCTGCGCTTGGCAACTTCGGCCGCCGCCAGCAGTTTGTGATCATCGAGATCGCGTATGGCCCAGACCCACTCGCGATTCGCTTCCACGCGCATACCCAGCGCGTACAGCGCCAGCGCACGGCGTATGCCGGGGTTCTGACTCATCGCCTGTATGTCGGCGGCGCTCGGTGTGTAGCCCGCGGCAGGCGCGGCGATTTTGCCGCCTAGATCTTCGAGCGCCAGTTGCCCGTAAAAGCTGAATTCTTCCGACAGCGGCTTTAGCA
>JAYUAH010000261.1:0-11567 GCA_043741415.1 Betaproteobacteria bacterium | reverse complement strand
TTTGCCTTTCATGGTTATCCAACGTTAATCCACCGCTTGACGTATCGCCGCACCAACCACAAAAATCTGCACGTGCGCGGCTATAAGGAAGAAGGCACTATTACCACGGCTTTCAACATGACGGTGCTAAATGACCTCGATCGTTTTCATCTCGCGATCGATAGCATAGACCGCTTGCCGCAGACCGGTGAGCAGGGCGCGCAGCTCAAACTGCAATTGCAGCATAAGCTCGCAGCGCACAAACAGTACATCGAGCAATTCGGCGAGGACATGCCGGAGATTCGCCACTGGCATTGGCCCGCGCCTGTGCCTGTTGCATAGTCGCGGTTTTCCCGGTGCCCATGACGATCAGTCCGCTCGCCGGCAAGCTGCCCGAAGCCGCGATGCTGGTGAATGTGTCCCAGCTCGTGGCTGCGTATTTTTCCGGCGTGCCGGACCCACAGGCGCTGCAACAACAAGTTGCCTTTGGCACGTCGGGGCATCGCGGTTGTCCGTTTGACCATAGCTTCAATGAAGGGCACGTGGTGGCCATCAGTCAGGCGATTTGCGACTACCGCAGACACCATGACATCAGCGGCCCGCTGTTTCTCGGCATCGACACGCATGCGCTGTCCGTGCCGGCCTGTGCCAGCGCGCTTGAAGTGTTGGCGGCCCACGGCATCGAGGTCATGCTGGCGGAAAAAGATGACTACACGCCGACACCGGCGGTGTCGCACGCGATCATCCGTTACAACCGGGGCCGCGATGTTGCACTCGCCGATGGCATGGTGATTACGCCGTCGCACAATCCGCCGGAATATGGCGGCATTAAATACAATTCACCCAATGGCGAGCCCGCGGATACCAGCGTTACGCGGTGGATCGAAAGCAGAGCCAACGACTATCTGCGGCTTGGTTTTCGCGGCGTAAAGCGCATGGGGCATGACCAGGCGCTGCGCGCCGCCACCACGCACCGCTACGACTTTCTCAACGCCTATGTCGATGATCTCGGTGCGGTGCTGGATATGGCGGCCATTCGTGATGCGAAGCTGCGCCTCGGCGTAGACCCGCTGGGTGGCGCCGGTGTTCACTATTGGCCCGCCATCGCGGCGCGTTACCAGTTAGACCTCACCGTGGTGAACCCGGTGGTGGACCCCACGTTTCGATTCATCCCGCTGGATTGGGATGGGCGCATACGCATGGATCCGTCGTCGCGCTACGCGATGATGCAACTATTTGATTTTAAAGAGAAATTTTATATTTCGTTGGCCTGCGATGCAGATCATGACCGGCACGGCATCGTTACCCGTGGCGCGGGATTACTGCCCGCCAATCACTACCTGTCGGTCGCGATTCAGTATGTGTTTCAGCATCGGCCGCAGTGGCGAGCCGACGCAGCGGTCGGAAAAACGGTGGTGAGCAGCCAGATGATCGACCGCGTGGCGGCGAAGCAGGGCAGAAAATTATTTGAAGTGCCGGCCGGATTCAAATGGTTCGCCAACGGTTTGTTCGACGGCACACTCGGGTTCGCCGGAGAGGAAAGCGCAGGGGCGACATTGTTGCGGCGTGATGGGCACGTTTGGACCACGGACAAGGATGGCATCGTCGCGGCGCTGCTTGCCGCGGAAATGACCGCGCGGATGGGCCGCGATCCCGGCGAGTTGTATCAACAGTTGACCCAAGAATTGGGTGTGTGCGTCTCAGCTCGCGTCGAGGCGCCCGCAACGCCGGCGCAAAAAAAGTGCATCGCCGAGCTCACGCCGCAACACATTCGAGCCACGCACTTGGCCGGTGAGAAAATTCGCAGCGTCCTCACGCTTGCGCCGGGCAATGCCGCGCCGATAGGCGGCGTGAAGGTGATGACCGACAACGGCTGGTTCGCCGCCCGTCCCTCGGGCACCGAGGATATTTATAAAATTTACGCCGAGAGTTTTGTGGGCGATGCGCATCTGCGCCGTGTGGTGGAAGATGCGCAGACTATCGTCGACGGCGCGCTGGCAACGGCCGCTTAAGGTTCAGTGGCGGCACGCTGAACAGCAATCGCTACCGTATGTTCTTGAGCATCGTCGACCAGGGGAATCACACCGTCCAGTTGTCTGACGCCGTCGACGGTAACGCTCGTGGCTGTGTCCACCGAGCGCGTGCGCTTCACCGTGATGTGATAGAGCGTTTTGCGGAAACGATAATGCAGCGTGAAGGTATCCCAATCCGCGGGCATACAAGGGTTGAAGCGCAGTTTGTCCGTGGCCAGGTTTAAACCCAGCAGCGATTCGGTGATGAGCCGGTACATCCAGCCGGCGGAGCCCGTGTACCACGTCCAGCCGCCGCGTCCGGTGTGCGGTGCAACGGCGTAGACGTCGGCGGCAACGACATACGGCTCCACTTTGTAGGTGGCAATCGCCTCCGGTGAATTTGCATGATTGACCGGATTGATCATATTGAATAATTCCCACGCGCGCTGATGGTCACCTCGTGCGGCAAATGCCATGGCCGCCCAGATGGCGCCATGGGTGTACTGCCCGCCGTTCTCACGCACGCCGGGTACGTAGCCTTTGATATAGCCGGGATTCAGTGCGGACTGGTCAAAGGGTGGGTCCAGCAATTGAATGAGCGCGTGATCGCGGCGAACCAGGCGTTGGTCCAGCGATGCCATGGCCGTGCGCGTGCGTTCGGTACTACCGGCACCGGACAACACGGACCAGCTTTGCGCGATGGAATCGATTTGACACTCGGCATTGGCCGCAGACCCCAGCGGCGATCCGTCATCGAAGTAGGCGCGACGGTACCATGCGCCGTCCCATCCGTGCTGCTCAAGGTTGCCACGCAATTGCTCGGCCTCGGTGTGGCAACGCTCGGCAAACGCATAATCGCCCTGCGCGCGTGCAATGCCGCTGAAGCGCATCAGCGTGTCGTATAGAAAAAAGCCCAGCCACACGCTTTCGCCTTGGCCTTGCATGCCGACCAAATTCATGCCGTCGTTCCAGTCGCCCGAGCCCATCAGCGGCAGACCGTGCGCGCCGAAGCGCAGGCCTCTTTGGATAGCGAGCACGCAATGCTGATACAGCGTCGCCATCGCACCCGAGCGCGTGGGCAGATCGTAATAGGAGTCGTCCTCCGGGTTGACCGGCCGGCCCTCGATGAAGTGCACGGGCTCGATCAGCACGCCGGTGTCGCCGGTCGCCGTGACATAGCGGCACACCGCCTGCGGCAGCCACAGGAAGTCATCCGAGCAGTGTGTGCGTACCCCGCGGCCGGAAGGCGGATGCCACCAGTGCTGCACGTCGCCCTCGGGAAACTGGTGTGCCGCGCAACGCAGCAGATGCTCGCGCAGCAACGCTGGCGTGGTGTGTATCAGCGCCATCGTGTCCTGCAATTGATCGCGAAAGCCAAAGGCGCCGCCAGACTGGTAATAGCCGCTACGCGCCCACAAACGGCAGGCGAGGGTTTGGTACGGCAGCCATCCGTTGGTGAGTATATTGAGCGATTGATCTGGGGTTTCTACCTGAATCGCGCCGAGCGTGTGCGTCCAATATTGCCGCACGGTTGCCAGCGACTCGTGCGCCGCTTGCGGGCTGCGCAAGCGGTTAAGCGACTCCGCTGCGCCGGTGGTTCGCGCACCCGTGGCGCCGAGACGAAAAATGATTTCGCGGGCCTGCCCGTCCGCCAGTTCGCACGGGATCTGTATCGCGCCGCACGGATCCATGCCGGCGCCCACCCGGTTTGATAGTTTTGCGCGGGCCATCGCCGCCGGGTTTTTGAGCGTGCCGTTGCGACCGAGAAATTCGTTGCGATCGCCGCTGAAGGTGACGTTGAGCGTGCGTGTCGCGTCACCGGCATCGAAGTAGGCCACGCGATCTGCGAATTCGGCGTTATACGCATTGCGCGCGGTGAGCGCACCACTGGCGGGGTCTACGGCTGTAACCACATGCATGGCGGATTTCGAGCGTAAATCGCCGAGCACCCATTCCACGTAGCCGGTGGCGGTGAGCCGGCGTGTCTCACCGCTGTGATTTTGAATGTTCAGCACTGAAAACTTGACCGCAGCCGCAACGTCAACATACACCGTCAGGGTCGTGCGGATGCCATTTTCGTCGTGCTCGAACACACTGTAACCGAATCCATGGCGGGTGATGTAGGGCGTGCTGCCGCTGCATGGCAGCGGCGTCGGGGACCAGAAATAGCCGCTCGCTTCATCCCGGATATAGAGGGCTTCTCCGCTCGCGTCGGTGACCGGATCGTTGCTCCACGGCGTGTAACGAAATTCATGCGCATTTTCGCTCCAGGTGTAGGCCGCGCCGCTATCCGAAATGATGGTGCCGAATCCGGCATTCGCGATGACGTTCACCCACGGTGCCGGAGTTGATTGTCCCGGCGCCGTGGTGATGACGTACTCGCGACCGTCGGCCGAAAAACCGCCGCAGCCATTGAAAAAATGCAGAGCGGTCGGCGCTGCATCAGCCCCTGGCGCGTCGGCTTGCAAGTTCTGCGCCGGCGACGGTCGCAAGGGCAGCGCTGCACGCACGGCCTTGCCGCTGCGCCGCCGCTCCGGTGCCTGCCGCAGCGGCAGGGCCGCGCGTAATTCCGATGCATTACGCAGGGCTATTTGTTCCGCGAGTGCGCCGCGCGTGTCGCTGATGATTGCGCGTGCCACAGTCTGGAACAAGATACGATCCTCATTTGAAATTTGCTCTGCGACTCTGACAAAAATGCCGCCAGGGCGGTCTTGCAGTCTCGCATCGATGTTGGCTGCGATCAGTCCCATGATCTGTTCCTGCAGGAGCTGGCGGTAGCCGGCATGATCCTCGTTCCAGATCACCAAATCGACGGCAAGACCCTTGAGGCGCCAATAGGTGTGGGCCTTCACGAGTTGGCGCACGAGGTCGATGTTGGTGGTGTCGCTGATTTGCAGCAACACGATCGGCAGGTCACCCGAGATGGCGTAACCCCATAAGCCGGACTGGCCGCGGCGATTGCTGGCGAGTACGCTGGTGTCGGCGCGTAATGAGGGATTGGCGTAGATGATCGAACCGGCCAGGCGCCCGTAGAGTTGCGCCTCGGATTCGGTGGCGTTGATTTGTTGCAGGTTGACCCAACTGTGTGTCCACGCCAGATCAAACACGCGGTCGGCCAAATGCCGGTCACGGTATTTGCCGACCAAGCCCAAGGCGAGGTCCCGCGTTTCGCCGATGCCGGATACCGCATCGATGGTCACGGTCTGTTCGGGATCGAGGGTGATGGCGTATCGAATCGCCACGATAGGATCGAGAACGGATCCATAACTATTTGATAATAAAGTATTCTCTGTCATGGCGAGCGGGCTGTCGAGGGTGCGCGAGCGACCCACGAAACGCATGCGATCGGTCTCGTAGGAAGCCGTGCCGGCCTCGGCGCCGTGCACCGCCATCACATGAAACATCCACAGCGCAGGCTCACCCACGGAGCGCGGACGGCGCGTGCACAGCAGGGCCTGCCGTTCGTGAATGATCTCGGTCTGTACAAACAAATTGCTGAACGCCGGGTGTAGTGCATCCGCCGCGGGGGGCGCTAACACCACCTCGGTATAGCTGGTGATTTCAATCGTGCGGCGCACGCGCGAACGGTTGGTAATGCGCACGCGGCGCAGTTCGATATCGTCTTCGGGCGACACGACAATCTCGGTATGGGTTTCATAATCGTGATCGCGCCGCCGAAACTCCGCGCGTCCCTCGGAGAAAATCGCTTCAAAGGTATCCGCGCGTTTGAGCGTCGGCTGATGCGCGGTGGACCAAAACGCTTGGGTTGCGACATCGCGCAGGTAGCAGAACGAACCCCAATTGTCGCAGGTGCTGTCTTCGCGCCAGCGTGTGACGGCGAAATCCTTCCAGCGGCTGTAGCCGCCGCCGGCATTGGTAATCATCACGTGGTAGCGTCCGTTCGACAGCAACTGCACTTCGGGGGTCGGCGTGTCGGCGCTGTGCAATATGCGCATCGGCATCTCCGGACCGATGGTCGCAGGGCGGATGTCGGATAAGTCAGGCGTGTGGAAATGCGAC
The DNA here is from genome assembly GCA_043741415.1 of Betaproteobacteria bacterium. Taxonomy (GTDB): domain Bacteria; phylum Pseudomonadota; class Gammaproteobacteria; order Burkholderiales; family SG8-41; genus UBA5216. Next base: position 5,556 of record JAYUAH010000261.1, on the reverse strand, counting down.
GCGGTGGCGCCGGGGATGCGTTCCTGCAGCAACAACGTCGTCGCCTGGAACAAGGGGTCCGACACGAAGCGTTTTTGCATCGGTTGATCGAGCAGCAGATAGGCGAGGGACAGCAGGCTCATGCCCTGGTGATGCGCCATGAAAGAGCGCACCACAGCGCTGGATTGTCCGCGCGGCAGGCGCGAGGGTGTGTAATCAATCGCCTCGTACATACCGTATTTGCCCAGCAGCCCGCCGTCGGCGAGGCGCTGCAGGTTGTGGCAGGCCGCATCGGGCAGCACCATCAGTGCCAGTGCGGAGGCGTAGGGCGCGACCACCAGATCTTCTGCCAAGCCGCGTTTCAGTCCCAATCCGGGCGTGCCGAATGCGCGGTACTGGTAGTTGAGGTTGGCGTCGACCGCGTTGTAACCGGATTCCGAGATGCCCCACGGCACGCCGCGCTGGTGGCCGTACGCGATTTGGCGTTTCACCGCCGCACGGCAGGTCTGATCGAGTAGCGTATTGGTGTAGGTGGGCATCACCAGCAAGGGCATTAGATACTCGAACATCGAGCCGCTCCACGACAGCAGAATCGAGTCGCCACCGGTGGATGCCAGCAGGCGCCCCAGTGCAAACCAGCTCTCCTGCGGCACATCGCCTTGCGCAATGGCGAGGAAGCTGGTGAGCCGCGCTTCCGACGCGAGCAGGTCGTAATGTCCGGCATCGCGCCGGTGCTCCTCCACGTTGTAGCCGACGGTTAGCAGGTGCCGCACGGTATCGTAAAGGAAGCGAAAATCCACTGCGGCGAGGTCGCTCAATTGCTGTGCCAGACCTTCGGTGCGCGCGATTCTTTCGCTCGCGCGCCGGCTGGCCACAGCGACGAGCGGTCGCAGCGCGGCCAGACTCGCATCGTCGCCCGTTGCACCGTGTTGCTCACGGCACTCAATGGACAAGGCGGCTTCCAGCGCTGACAACTCGCGTAGCGTCGGGTTGGCACCGAAGCCTGGCAGTTCATGCAGCCACGCGGGCGCGACAGGCCAGTGTGCCCACGGCACCAGGAACGTCAGTTCATCCAATGCCGCGTGAGCTTGTTGCAGCAGGGCCTGCGCCCAGCGGTAGTTTTCGCTTTCTGCTGGCGGCGTGGCAGGACTGCTACCGAGCAGGGTTACCAGTTGATCAGCCGCTTGAACCAGTTTTTCCAGACAGTCTCGCGCTGCTGCAAGGGTTGCCGGCGGTACATCGCAAGCGCCGCTAATGTCGTGCCGAAGTTGCGTGAATGCGGGGGACGCCGCGTCAACCGCCACGGTTTCGAGGAGCGCCATCGTGTCCGCGAGGCCCTGGAATGTTCTGGTGTTAAGGATTTTTTGATCGGCCAAAGCCAGCAACCCCGGACGCAACGTCATGAGATGTCCGGAGAGATTGCCACTGTCCACCGTGGACACGTACAGGGGCTGCAACGGCTTCAGGCTCACGGTATCGTACCAGTTGTAGAAATGTCCTTTGTGGCGGTCGAGCGTTTGCATGGTTTGCAGCGCGTCGGTCGTGCGTTCGATGAGCTTGCCGGCAGGGATATAGCCGAAGTCGTAGGCGGACAGATTGGCCAGCAGCGCCAGGCCCATGTTGGTCGGCGAAGTGCGATGCGCCACCACATCGAGTGGATGTTCCTGATAATTGTCGGGCGGCAGCCAGTGGTCTTTGGCCGTGACAAAGGTCTCAAAAAATGACCAGGTTCTGCGCGCGAGTTGTTGCAGGAATTTCGTCTGCGCCAGCTGCAGGGTCGCGACGCGACGGTGCGTGGGCCGGCTTATCCACCACGTGATGGCAGGCGCGCACAACCACAAGCCGAGAATGGGCGCAGCCGCTAACAGAACGACCGGCCGCGTTGCAGCCAGATAAAGGGTGGTGGTGATGGCGACGACAGGCGCAATCCACAGGGCGCGGCAATGTTGCATGAGGTCGGCCACACCGTGGGTATCTGTGATGCGGTTGCGCTGGGCGTCGTATTCGAGTTGCAGTTCGCCGGACGATTTCCATTCCAGCATGCGCCGATGCGTCAACAGCATGCGTGCAGACGTGCGCACAATTGCATCCACACTGAAATAGGCTTCGTAAGGCAGGCAGGCCACTGCAAGGATGGCCTGCGCGAATTGCCGGCCCGCAGATTGCAGCGACACGAAAACGTGCTGCCGCAGCGATGCCTCCTGCGGTTTGCGCAGCAGGTCGAGCATGGCCGTCACCAACGGCGGCAGGAACACGATGCCCAGAACCGACAGCGTCCACCACCGAAACGACGGCAGTTGTATCCAGCCCCACAGCAACAACAGCGTCAATCCGGCCGGCACCAGACTGCGCCGCAGGTTATCAAAGAGTTTCCATTGAGATCGTAGCGGCAAGGTGTTTTCTCGCGATGCCTGACCCTGCCCTGGCACGCGGGGCAGCAGCCACGCGGCAATCTGCCAGTCACCACGTATCCAACGGTGGCGGCGACTCACGTCCGCACGGTAGCGCGACGGGAAATCTTCGTACAATTGCACGTCGCTCAGCAATCCGGCGCGCGCGTAGCATCCCTCCAGCAGGTCGTGGCTGAGGATGCGATTATCGGGCAAGCGCTCTTTCAGGGATTGCTCGAAGGCATCGACATCGTAAATGCCTTTGCCGATGAACGAGCCTTCGTGAAACAGATCCTGATAGACATCGGAGACGGCGCGGGTGTACGGATCCACGCCCGCATCGCCGCCATACAGCCGCGCATAACGTGAGCGGTTTGCACTGGGCAAGCTGACCGCCAGACGCGGCTGCAGGATGCCGTAGCCTTCGGTCACCCGTTGCTTCGTTTCATCATAACGCGCGCGGTTCAACGGGTGCGCCATGGTGCCGGCAAAGGCCTGCGCGGCATCGCGCGGCAGTTGCGTATCCGTGTCGAGGGTGATCACGTATTTCACCTCACGCAGGATCGCGGTTTCACCCACAATCAACGCGAAGGGTTGTTGCGATCCACCGCGCAGCAGCGCATTCAGTTGCCCCAGTTTGCCGCGCTTGCGCTCATAGCCCATCCACAGCCGCTCCTGGGCATTCCACAGGCGCGGTCGATGAAACAGGAAAAACGAGTCGTGATTGGGGTTGTGATACTTAAGGTTTAACCCCTCGATACGTTGTTGCACGTGTTGCAGCAGCACTGGGTCTTCCGGCAAGGTTTCCGTACTCGCATCACGAAAATCGGTCAACAGCGCGAAATGCAGGTTCGCATCGCGATTCGCCAGGAAACGGACTTCCAGTGCTTCGACCAGTTCATCTGCAATCTGCAGGCTGGTCAGCATGGTGGGAACAACCACCAGCGTGCGCGATTCGGGTGGAATGCCTTGCGAAAAATCCATACGCGGTAGCCGGCGCGGTGCCGCTAGCAATGTTGCCAGCCAATTGACCAGGGCCACCGCTAACTGACTCGAACCCAGTAGCGCTGGAATGACAACCAATGCCAGCATCCAACGGGCTGCCCCATCCGCTATCGCCGTGCAAATAAAAATGCCGGTAAAGATGGCGGTCAACAGCCCGATCGCACCCAGATACAGCAGCGTAGGGTGTTTGTGGCGCAGCCGGCGCGCTGATGTAACGAGCGACAGGTGGGCGGTGGCCGCGTGTTCCAATTGCGGCAACCCTTTGTCGATCAAATAGTAGCCGACATGGGCTGCGCGTTCGTTGGTGACGGGCGTGGTAGTCGTATTGGCCGTGGCCTGGTTCGCCAGCTTGACGGCAGTGAGCGCCACATCGTGCTCGGATAGAAGGCTGCGCTTGGCGATGTTTTCTACCACGTGACGGTAGAGATCGCGCGTGGCAAAGTCCATTTTGCCGTATGTGCCGCGGGGATCTTCACGCAGCGTTTGTTCCACGCTGCTCAGGGTCTCGACGAACACACGCCAATCCATGGCGCCCAGAAAACGCAGGCTGCCGATGCTATTGCTGATGGAAACCTGATTGGCGGCCTGGCTCTGTGTTTCCGACTGCACCATTTGCTCAATGGTCGAACCCGATTCGGACAGATGCTGTTGCATCCAGGTCAGCGGCAGGGCGAGCGCTGAGCTGTGTCCTTGCAAGCGCCGCGCCAGTTCCGCCACGAATGAGTCTACCAGCGGCGGGTTCGACCGTGCCATATCGGCAACCACCAGAATGAGCCCCTTCGGATCTTTTTGCGCGACCTCGATCATCTGGTCGGCCCACGCGTCGGCCTGATTGCGGTCAATCAGCCCAGCCGCTACGCGCGCACCGACGCGCTGCAAATTCTCAATCAGCGCTAGGCGCAGCATGATGGGAATCGCCCACAACTCGCCCAGCTTCAGGTTCGCAACCTTCTGATAAGCCGCGACAAAGCGATACAGTCCCTCGGGATCAATGCGTCCATCGCCGTGCGCAATGGCCTCCAGCGCGATGTCATACACCCGCGGCAGCCCATCGGATGAGCCGCCTGCCAGCAGCGGCAATTCGCGGCTATAGCCTTTGGGGAAGTGGCGCCGCGCGGTGCGAATCTGTTCTTCGATGAGATAGAAATTGTCGAGCAGCCATTCCCCGGCGGGTGTGATGCGGTCGCTTGCTTTGGTCGCCGCGCGCAGCAGACCACAAGCGCCAACCAAAACGGCCTCGTTTTCACCCAGGCGATCCAGTAGTTGGTCCGCATCGTGCCGCATGCCCAACTGATGCAGGTCTGCGAGCGTGGTACCGTGCCGTTCCATTTGATCGGCGCTGAACAGCTCTGCACGCAACGGCGGCTCGGCGCTTGCGTACTGTTCCGCTAACGTATGGCTGTGCAGTTGCGCGATCCAGCGCAAGGCGACCGCACGTATACTTGCGACACTCAATGGCAATTTCCGATATCCTTTTTCGCAGGGCAACCCCGGCGATCCATGTGACGGCGATCAAACTGGACCGCCACGATTTCCTTGGCCTATTCGTGCAAGCGCTCTTGGCGGTACGCACGCTTAGGCATTGGGTCCTCAGCCCATGCGCGCCGATTGCAAGGGTCTCGGAATGCCCGCGGACGTGAGTGTGAGGTTAGGCCAATCGCTGCTTGGCGTATGTACGCAAGCGCACAGAGAAATCGCTGTTGACGTGCCATGTTAAATGCCCGATTCTGGGAGAATATGCAAATGATTCCGAATTCCGCATTGCATGCCATTCAGTTGGCGATCGCGCCGGTGTTCATGCTGGCCGCTGTGGCGGCCCTGATCGCGCCCGCAATCTTGAGGAGCGTCTGGATTCCGGCACCGCACGTCACGTGGATGCCGTCTATTGGGAGCTGACTCGACTGCGCTTGCGCGGGCGCATTTGCAACGGCTCCGTGGGGCTGCTTGCCGTCTGCGGCATGTTGCTGGGCGCTACGGTGATGGCGCTGTTCGTCGGCGAGACCTCGATGCCGTACACCGAGCGCATTGTGCCATGGACATTTCTCGGCGCGGTCGGCGCATTTGTGTTCGCCTTGTTGCTGTTTCTGGCGGAAACGCTGCTCGCCACGCATACGCTGCGGTTTGGCAAGGTGCTGCCGCGTAAGTAGCGGGCTTGGGTCTGCGCTGCCACGGCTGGTCTTTA
>JAYUAH010000260.1:0-2062 GCA_043741415.1 Betaproteobacteria bacterium | reverse complement strand
GCGACTGGACGCGTTTCAACGGCTTTCCGCAGCCGGAACAACTCGCCCAGCGCATCAAAGAACTGCAAGCCGCTCGCGCAGCGAAAATTTTGACTCGCTGACATGATTGGGCTCAAGCGATGTTGTGCAAGCTGGCTCATAGCGATTATTTTGCTCAGCCTGAGCGGCGCAGCCCTGGCTCAGTCGGCACCGAACAAACCCGGCACGCCGACCTGGGCAACGCTGCCGAGCGATGAAGCCACTCAGCGAAAGTGGTTCACCGATTTGCGTCTGCTTGATCAAGATAACCGTGAAGTGAAGTTCTACAGTGACGTACTGAAAGATAAATTGGTGTTGATCAACTTCATATTCACCCACTGCCAGGGCGTTTGCCCGGTGATCTCGCGCACCTTCTCGAAAACCCAGGATCTACTTGGCGAACGAGTCGGCAAAGATGTCTTTCTTATCTCAGTCAGCGTAGATGCCGAACGTGATCAGCCAGCGGTGCTTAAAAAATTCGCCGTTGAATATCGTGCGCGACCCGGCTGGACTTTCCTTACCGGCAAGAAAGAGAATGTCGACTGGGTCATCTACAAGCTCGGCCAATGGAACGAGAATTTTGAGGCCCATTCGCCATCGTTTATGGTGGCGAATGTCAGGGCTGGGCGCTGGCAGGTCATGCGCGGCGATGCGACGCCGCGCCAGCTTGTCGCGATGATCAACGAGATCGGCAAGCCGTAACGATGGGAAAATGCGACCGGTGTAAATTGCGATTTGCCAAGGCCGCACTTGCGGCCTTTTTCGTTCTAGCATGCGCTGTACATGCCGCGCAGCCGTTGACGGACGCGGAACAACTCGGCAAACGCATCTACCAGAAAGGCGTCGGCAATAAGCCGATCATCGCAAAACTTAGTGGCTCCGGCATCGACGCGCAAGGACCAGATTTCCCCTGTATCAAATGCCACGGCGAACAAGGGATCGGTGGACGTGAAGGTGGCGTGCAAGCCGCCGACATATCGCCGCTCAACTTGGGCCGCGCGTTTTCCGGCGCCCGCCCCAGCGGCAGAACACATGCAGCATACGACGACAAGCTGATTGCACGTGCAATCGGCGAAGGCAAAGATCCCGCGGGCAATACACTGCACACGCTCATGCCGCGCTACACCATGGACACGCAAGATCTCGCCGGTCTGCTGGCCTACCTAAAGCGTTTGGGGAACGAGCCTGTGCCGGGATTGAGCGACGACGAAATTCGTGTCGGCATGCTGCTGCCGTCGCGTGGCGCGCTCAAGGAAGTCGGCACCGATGTGGCTAAGCTTCTGCATGCGTATTTTGATCGACTCAATTCGCGTGGTGGCGTGTTCGGTCGCGCGGTGCGGTTTGCCTCCGTGGAGTTCGATCCTGCTTTAACCGGCGGCGCGCATGCCGCGATTGCCGCGCTACGTGAGCAAGATGCACCGTTCTGTTATTTGGCGAACTTGGGCATCGCAGAGGATGGCAGCGCGTCCCGATTACTTGCCGAACAAGAGGTGCCCGTCATCGCGCCCCTCACCTTGGCGGGCGATTTGTCACACGATCAAGCTCGTAATACTTTCTACATATATGCCAGCCTCTACGATCAAGCGCGGGTGGCACTAGACTATGTTGCTGACACGCCGACATTTGCGCAAAGCAAAATCGCGCTCGTCTACGCGGATGACGCGCCGGGCAGAGGCGGAGCGCAGGGCGTGATCGCACAGGCGAAATCTCGTGCCGTCACTATCGTCGCGGAAGAGCGCTTCGCTTCCGACACAATCGATAGAGTCAGCGTGATGGGACGCGTTAAGCAACGCGGTGCATCGGTCATAATGTTTTTTGGTAGCAGCAAATCCGCACGCGCGCTGATAGGCGAAGCGTCGCGCCAAAATTTGAAGTTGGATTTCTTCGTTCCCGCTGAACTGGTAGGCGAGGGGTTAAGGGAGTTGCCTGCGAACAGCTTAGAGCATGTATATTTTGTTTCCGCTGTGCCTAACCCCGATCAGCAGTCGCCTGAATTCGCGCAGTTCGCCGCCTTACTCGACAGCGCCGGCCTTAAGCAGCAGCA
>JAYUAH010000259.1:0-2062 GCA_043741415.1 Betaproteobacteria bacterium | reverse complement strand
ACATCGTGTTTCTCGCCTACTTCAATGCAGGATTGCGCGCGTTCGATATTTCAGACGAACGGCTGCCGAGAGAAGTAGGCTACTTTTTGCCGCCGGATCCGTTAAAGCGTTTGGGACCGCTGCCGAAGTCAGGTTTGGCCACGCAATCGGAGGATGTGATTGTCGACGCGCGTGGCAATATTTTTGTGTCGGACAAAAATCATGGGATTTACGTGTTGCGGTTTAATCACGCGTAATCAGCTCGTGTATCCTGTTTTGATGCAGGCGAACGAACAACCCGTCGTTCGTGCCTGTGCGGGAATTACGATGGTGGGTGTGGATTTTATTTTCACTCGGCCCGCGCACCAGAGGCCTTCACCACTTTGGCCCACAGCGCAATTTGCGCGTTATTGAATTTATCCATGCTCTCGGGCGTGGTGGGCACGACTTCCGCACCGAGACTGGTGATGCGTTCCTTGACGTCGGGCGTTGCGAGTATGCGCACCAGTTCGCTGTTGAGTCTGGTGATGATGTCTTTGGCTACGGCCGCCGGTGCAACCACGCCGAACCAGCCCACGGCTTCAAAACCCCGCACGCCGGATTCGGAAATCGTCGGCACCGTGGGCAACGCGCTCGCGCGCTTGGCGCTGGTGACCGCCAGCGCTTTGATGCGGCCCGATTTTACGAACGGACTGGCGACGACGATGTTTTCAAAACTCATGGCGATTTGTCCGCCGATCACATCGCCGATGGCCTGCGAACTGCCTTTGTAGGGCACGTGCTGCATGTCGATGCCGGTGAGCATTTTCAGCATTTCGCCGGAAAGATGATTCGGCGTGCCGCTGCCGGGCGAGGAGAACGTGAGCTGGCCGGGCCGCGCTTTCGCCAGCGCGACGAGTTCGCGTGCATTTTTGACGGGCATGGTCGGATGCACTGAAAGCACATAGCACGTCGTCGCCATCAGCGAGATCGAGGCGAAATCTTTTACCGGGTCGAATGGAATCTTGGCATACAAACTCGGCGCCACCGAATTGGGCGCGGTGGTGGCGAGTAATAGCGTGTGGCCGTCGGGCGCGGCTTTGGCCACTTGCTCGGTGCCGATGAGGCCGCCTGCGCCGGGGCGGTTATCCACCACGAATTGCTGGCCGAAGCTCTCCGAAAACTTCTGGCTGGCGATGCGCGCCATCAAATCGGCGGTGCCGCCGGCCGTCCACGGCACCACCATGCGCGCGGCGCGTGAGGGGTAGGATTGCGCAAACACGCTGTAGGCGCCGGTGCATAGTAGTGTAGCTATGAGAATACGATGGTTGAACACGAGGAGTCCTTTCAAGCGAGCCTGAATTTTACCGCTGTCGCCTGCAAAAAGCGCGTTGCAACAGTGGTGAGCGAAGGCAATCTCCACGATAATAGACGTCTCAAAAAAAGTTTCGTGGCCGGGATAAATCATGTTAGACCTACAGTTATTACGCACCGACCTCACGGGCGTGACGCAGCGCCTCGCCGAGCGCGGTTTTACGCTCGACCGCGCGGCGTTCGAGGCACTCGAGGCCGAACGTAAGAAAGTGCAGACCGATACGCAGGAGTTACAGGCGCGGCGCAATGCGCTGTCGAAGCAGATCGGCCAGCTCAAAGCCAAAAAAGAAGACGCCTCCGCGCTGATGAATGAAATTGTTATGCAAGTGAGCGCGCAAGCCGAGCAATTGAAAGCGCTGGAGCAACAACTCGACAGCGTACAAAAGCGGCTCAACGATTTTTTGATGGTGATCCCCAACCTGCCGCATGCTTCGGTGCCGCCGGGGAAATCGGAGCACGACAACGTCGAAGTGCGCCGCGTGGGTGAACCGCGCAAGTTTGAATTCGCGGTGAAGGATCATGTCGATGTGGGCGAAGGGCTAAAGCAACTCGATTTCGATACCGCGGGCAAAATTGCCGGCGCGCGGTTCTCTGTGTTGAAAGCCGGTGTCGCACGAATGCATCGCGCGTTGGCGCAGTTCATGCTCGACGTACACACGCAGGAGCATGGCTACACTGAAGTGTATGTGCCGTACATGGTCACCGGCGAATGTGCGAACGGTGTGTCCAG
>JAYUAH010000258.1:0-5036 GCA_043741415.1 Betaproteobacteria bacterium | reverse complement strand
GTTACGCCGGCAAAGGCGCGGGCATGAAACTCGCGATGGGGTTTCCGCTGCAGGCCGAAGAGGCGTATCGTCTTGGTGTTGCGCAATGGCTGGTGCCGCACGCGGAACTCAAAGCCAAAACCTGGGAGATCGCCGAGCATATCGCCGGCCTGCCGCCGTTGGCGGTGAGCTTGACCAAGGAATCGCTGATCCGCGGTATGGATATTTCGAACATGCAGGATTCATCGCTGGCGGATTCGTATCGTTTCATGGTGCTGGAGTTGTCGAAAGACAAAGATGAAGCACACCGCGCGTGGCGCGAGAAGCGCAAACCCAAATTTACCGGCGAATAATTTTTAACTGGAGAAGCAACATGGACGTGAAATCCACCCTACGAGTCATCAACGAAAAAGATTTCAAAGGTGCACGCGGCGTCACCGATGGGCAAACTTACACGCGCCTCATCGGCTGGCCGGAAGTGTTCATGACTGACCGCGTGCGCTTGGGCCGCGCGAGCTATTTGCCGGGCACCTACGAGCAACTGCACTGGCATCCGATCGAGGCCACTTACTATGTGATCTCGGGCCACGCCACGGTGCGCGATTTCAACGGCAAGGAATACGAAGTCGAAGCGGGCAGCATTATTTACGCGCCGCCGGGCATCGCGGGTGCGCATGAATGGGAAGTGAAAGAGGCGCTGGAGTTGATCGACATTCGTGCGTGCAATGAAACCAATCGCAAAATGCAGTTCACGGTGGATAAGGCGACCAAGCGTTCGTATATCGACTTGGACGAATTGGAAAAACGCGAGGGCATCAGTTTCAAGTCGCATTATTGATTGTCAAACGTCGCGTTCATATGCTGCCACGCCTGCTTTCCACGACGGGCCGTTCCCGCTATAGTCTCGGCTTCGTACCGCCGGGCAGGCCTACGTCCGTCCATCTCTGAATTTTTCATAGGAAATAAATACTTATGTTCGACCTGACGCTGACCCCGGAGCAAATCGAAATGCGCGATACGTTGCGCGATTTTGCCCAGCGCGAAATGAAAGCTGCCGCCATACACCCGGATCGCCTGCAGCCCTTTGAAAAACCGGTGATGACCGATCTGCTGACCAAGGCCGCGCAGCTCGGCATTCGTACCTTGGCGCTGTCGGAAGAATCAGGCGGCGCGGGCGCGGACAACCTCACCACTTGCATCGTGCTCGAAGAATTGGCGGCGGGCGAAGTCGATGTGGCGACCATACTCGGCACCACTGCCGCGCTGGGCCGCACGCTGTTCGATACGCTGATGAGCGCCGAGCAAAAAGCCAAGCACGTCAAAGCGTTTGTCGATGACGATAACTATCACCTCGCGTTCGCCGGCACCACGGTCGAAGCCGGCATCGGCTGGACCTATCACCGTGACGCGTACGACGAAGGCGTAGTCGCGCCCACGGCGGTGAAGCAGGGCAATGACTGGGTGATCAACGGCCGCATCGAAGCGGTGTCCAATGCGCCGCTGGCGAAACTGTTTGCCGTGCAGGTGCGTACCGATGCCAAAAAAACCGGCATGGCCGGTCTGTCGACGTTTTTAATCGCGCGCGATATCGCGGGCTTCAAAGTCGACGGCGCCATCACAGCGTTCGGCGGTCAGGACAATACGCTCACGCGCTGGCATCACGGTACGGCGGCGGCGATTACACTCAAGGATTGCAAAGTGTCATCCGCCAATCTGCTGGGCAAGGAAGGCCAGTGCCCGTTTGCCGATGGCAAATTGCTTGGACGCAATGGCGTGGCGATGGCGGCGGTGAGCATTGGTGTCGGCCGCGCGAGCTACGACGCGGCGGTGGACTACGCGAAAATGCGCCGTCAGGGTGGCCGCAACATCATGGAACATCAGGCCATCGGCACCAAGATTGCCGATTGCACCATCAAACTCGAACTCTCGCGCAATATGGTGTGGAAGGCGGCGTGGGCGCTGGATCATCCGGAAGCGGTCGCCGGACGCAGCCTGTCTGAATTGCCGCTGCATGTGATTGCCCGCGTGGCGTCGGCCGAAGCGGTGCATGAAGTGACCCTCCTCGCCGCCGAGTGCTTCGGCGCGATGGGTGTGATGCGAGATATGCCGCTGCAAAAATACGTGAACGACGGCTTCATCATCGCGCACTCGGAAGATACCGATGGCGCGGCCAAGCTGCAGATTGCCGAGTCGGTGGCGGGTTATCAACGCAAGCTCGCGGCCTAAAAAGATCAAGGAAACAGCATGGATTTTTCACTCAACGAAGAGCAGCGCCACTGGCAGCAAGAGGCGCGTAAATTTGCAACTGAAGTATTAAGGCCTGCATCGGTCGCACGCGATCAGATCGAAGGTGCTTTTGCGCCTTGGGATTGGGACATCATCGAGGCGGGTTCCAAGCTCGGCTTTCGCACGCTGGCCGTACCCAAAGAGTGGGGTGGCCCCGGTGCGGATTTCGTGTCGCAAGCGATTGTGATGGCGGAGTTGGCCAAGGGCGACAGCGCGATGTCCAAGGCGTTCAGCCAAAACTGGAAATGGAGTCACTTGATTTCGGTGGCGTGCTCGGACGATCAGAAGCAACGCTTCCTGAAACCGTTCTTGGCCGACCATCGTTACGTGATGGGCCGCGGCATCACTGAACCGAATTCCGGGTCGGATAATCGTATGCCGCCGGAAGATGATCCGAAAGCCGGCTATCGCCTGAAAGCCGTGCAGGACGGCAACGACTGGGTATTGAATGGAGAGAAGTGTTTTATCGCCAACGGCAGCGTGGGTTCGCTGTTTTTTGTCGATGCGCGCAGCAACCCGGACGTGAACATCAAGCAGGGCGGCACCTTGTTCATGGTGCCCAAGGGCACGCCGGGCTTTCGCATTGGCAAAGTATTCAACAAGGGCGGCTGGCGTTTTTATCAGAACGCCGAATTGATTTTCGAAAACGCACGTCTGCCGCAAGAAAACGTCGTGGGCTCGATCGGTACGGGTTCGGTCAAGGCCGGTAAGGGCGACACCACCGGCGGTGATATTTTTGGCGATCTGGAATTGGCCGCCAACGCGCTCGGCGTGTGTGACGACGCGGTCGAAATGGGCATGGCGTTTGCGCGCACGCACAAGCGCGCAGGCAAGGTGTTGATGGAGCATCAATTGGTGATGCTGCGCATTCACGAAATGCATATGCTGACCGAAGCGTTGCGCTCGTATGTGCTGCGCACCGCGTGGCAGCACGATGCGGGTGAACATTCGGCGAATGCCGGTTTTGTGATGAACTACTCGACCGACATCATTCAGCGCGTCACGCGTTTGAACATGCAAGTGCACGGCGCCGAAGGCTGCATGATGAATTCGCGCGTCGACAAACTGGTGCGCGATGCAATGGTGTGGACGCATCTGGCCGGCGACAACGTGCAGCGCATGAAAATATTGAAGCGCTTGAAGTAAGGTCGGTAACCGTTGTAAAACACAACGCCGGGCGAGCCCCGGCGTTGTTTTTGAGAATATTAAATTAATGTTTATAATCAAATACTTATGTATTTTTATAGGGTTTGCTTTGGCGGCACCTAATGGCATCGCGCAAACCGCTTTGACAGGCTCAGGACAGACTTACCCCAACAAACCCGTACGCATGATTTTGCCGTTCCCACCCGGCGGCCCTACGGATTTAGTGGGCCGCTTGCTCGCGCAAAAATTGAGCGAACAAATGGGACAGCCGGTGCCCACCGATAACCGTCCCGGCGCCAGCGGCAACATTGGTTTGGAAGCGGCCGCTAAATCACCTGCAGACGGCTATACCATCGTGCTGAGTTCGCCGGTGATTTCGCTGAGCCCGCATTTGTATACCAGGCTCAACTACGATCCCTACAAAGACCTCGCGCCGATTTCGCTGGTGGGTGCGGTGTTGAATGTGCTGATCGTGCATCCGTCGGTGCCGGCAAAAAATCTCAAAGAATTGATCGCCATCGCACGCGCGAATCCGGGCAAGCTCAACTATGGTTCCGGCGGCATCGGCACCACCACGCATCTCGCACCGGAGTTGCTGAAGAGCCTGGAAAAACTGAACATCGTGCACGTGCCGTACAAAGGCTCTGGCTTGGCACTCATCGGCATGGTCAGCGGGCAGGTCGATTTGCTGATCATGGCGGCGCCGTCTGCGCTGGGGCAAATCAAAGGCGGCCGCGTGCGCGCGCTTGCAGTGCTGGCGGAAAAGCGTTTGTCTTATTTGCCCGAGGTGCCGACGACGTCTGAGCAAGGTTTGAAAAACGCCGAAGTGCTGGTGTGGTACGGCATGCTGGCGCCCACCGGCACGCCGGCTGCATTGATCACGCGCTTGAACAGCGAAATCATCAAAGCCGTCAACGCGCCCGATACCAAAGCACGATTCGATAGCGCCGGTGTGGAGCCGATGACCAGCACGCCTGAACAGTTGGGCCAGTTCATCAAGAGCGAGGCTGCGCGTTTCGGCAAGGTCATCAAAGAAGCTGGTATCAGAGGGGAATAAGCCGCATGAAACCGGAAATACTTGTTCTACTGCCGATTTTTGCGCCGACGCTGGCCGCGCTGGAGCAGCAATACCTTGTGCACAAATTGTGGCTTGCGCCGGACAAAGCGGCGCTATTCAATGCCATCGCGCCACGCGTGCGCGCCGTCGTCACGACAGGGCTCGTGGGTTGCGACAAAGACACCATGCAAGCGCTGCCCAAGCTGGAGATCATTGCCTGCTTCGGCTCGCCACGCAGCACGCTCGATTTAGCCACGGCCCAAGCGCGCCACATCGTGTGCACACGCACACCCGATGCGATTAGCGAATCGGTGGCTGATCTGGCACTGGGCTTGATGATCGCTGTGATGCGCAACATCCGCGTGGGCGACCGCTACCTGCGCGAAGGCCGTTGGGAGCAGGCACCGGCGCGTCCCGGCATTGAAGTGCACGGCAAACGCTGCGGTATCGTCGGCTTCGGGCGTATCGGGCAGGGCGTGGCCAAGCGCGTGCAGGCGTTTGATATGACAGTTAGCTATCATGGCCCGCGCCGGAAAGACGTGCCGTTTCCGTATTACAGTGATCTTGC
>JAYUAH010000257.1:0-2071 GCA_043741415.1 Betaproteobacteria bacterium | reverse complement strand
TTTGTTTTGATTGAATTTTTTTCGCCACTAACGGCTGCTCATTACGCTGTGATTCGATGCGACGTTTGGCTTCGGCATACCAACTCAACGCCGCAAATGCGCGCCCACAGCGCACCGGTGATTTGTAGTGCGCGATTTTTGCGGCGTCGAGCAGCGCATAGGCTTCCGGCGCTTTCACATCGCGCGCGCTCCACGCCAGCGCAATGGGTTTGTCGGTGGTTGCTGCAACGGCAACAATTTCCAATGCGATTTTCTGTGCGATCTCGCCCTGCAACGAAGCGTTGAGCATGGCGATGCAATCCACGCCGGGGTCATCGACAATGATTTGCAGCGTGCGGTTCAGCAGCGACAGATCGTTAAAAATGCCCGCCGTCACATCCACCGGATTGCCCAGCGATCCAAATGACGGCACAAATTGTTTGAGCTTCGCCACCGTTTCCGCTTGAAGCTGCGCGAGCTGCATGCCGCGCGAAATGCATTCGTCGGTCATCAAAATGCCCGCGCCGCCGGACACCGTGATGATGGCGATGCGATTGCCTTTGGGCAATTTCTTGCCGCGGAAAATGCGTCCGTAATCGACGACATCCTGTATGTCTTCAACCTGAATAATGCCCGTCTGCTTGAACGCGGCTTTGTAGAGCGCCATCGCACCGCCGAGGTTGGCGGTATGCGAGGCGGCGGCTTTTTGCCCTTCGTCGGTGTTACCCACTTTCCACATCAAGATCGGCTTGCCGGCAGCCATCGCGCGCATGCCGATTTCGGTGATGCGCTGCGCATCTTTCGCGCCTTCAACATAACCTGCAATCACTTCGGTGTGCGGATCGCGGATGAAGTAGTCGATAAAATCCAGCGTGGACACGCCGATCTCATTACCGGTGGTCGCCATTTGCCGGAATGCGAGCCCACCATCGAGCGACGACAAATTCAGCACCGAGAAACCAAACCCACCCGACTGCGACACCATGCTCACTGCGCCGGCTGGATAGTCGGAGTAGAACACCGAGCCGAAGCCCGCGTAGACTTTTTCCGCCACGTTGATCAGCCCCTGGCAGTTGGGGCCGATGACGCCGATGTTGTAACGTTCGGCGATGGCGATCAGGCGTTTTTGCAAGGCCACACCATCGCCGCCGGTCTCTGAAAATCCGGAACTGAAAATGTAGACGTACGGCACGCCTTTTTTACCGCACTGCTCCAGAATATCTGCCGAGCGCGCGGCGTTGATCACAATCAACACCAGATCAGGCGTCTCCGGTACGTCGTCGAGCGACGCGTAGCATTTGTGGCCGAG
This sequence comes from Betaproteobacteria bacterium, assembly GCA_043741415.1. GTDB lineage: Bacteria > Pseudomonadota > Gammaproteobacteria > Burkholderiales > SG8-41 > UBA5216. Next base: position 783 of record JAYUAH010000257.1, on the reverse strand, counting down.
GATTTCAGCATAGCGCGGATTCACCGGATACAGCTTGCCGGTGTAACCGTGCGAAATCAGATGCTGCAGCGGCTGCCCGCTGATGGTGGCGAGTTCTTGTGAAGCGCCGATAAGCGCAATGGATTTGGGGCTGAACAGTCGTTCGAGGTCTGAGCGCATGGCGCGCGGTCACTTTGGTTGAGTATGAAAGAAGCGGCGAAGCGCGCGATTATACGATGCGCCGCTGGGCCGCTGGTCATGCGCACGGCGAGTGCTATGATTGCAGCAAAGGAATCTCGCCCGCATTATGAACACTGCCACGACCACCATCAGCCGCGCGCAATACATTCGCGAAGTCGGATTAATTTCCGCCGGCCATGCGCTCACGCACTGGTACCCCGCGACGTTTTACCTGTTGCTGCCGTTGATCGGCAAGGAACTCGGGCTCTCGTACACCGAGATCGGTTTCATACTCACCGTGCAGCACGTGGTCGGAGCCATTGCCAATTTGCCGGGCGGCGCGTTCGTGGATGCGTACGGCAAAAAGGGCTATCTGCTGGTGGTTGCGCTGTGCTGGATCGGCATACCCTACGCGATCATGAGCATGACCAGCACCTACTGGGTATTTCTGGTGTGCATGGCACTGGTGGGCATCGGCAACAATATCTGGCATCCGGCGGCAATCCCCACGCTCGCCTATCGCTACCCGGAGCGCAAAGGCTTTGTGCTGTCGCTGCACGGCATGGGCGGCAATCTCGGCGAGGCGTTGGCGCCGCTGGCCATCGGTGCGCTGTTGACGTGGTT
>JAYUAH010000256.1:0-5042 GCA_043741415.1 Betaproteobacteria bacterium | reverse complement strand
CCAACCGGGTGCGCCTTCCACCGCACCCCGCATGTTCGATTCATTTTCGCACGGCATCGGGCACACGCAACATACAACAAAGCAAACAGCAAAGGGGTCATGTCTTGCATTGTAGTAACCATTTCAAACAACTATTTCCCATTGACCGCGCGACTCAAAGCGGCGTAGTGAACGAATTGTAAGGGCGACCACTTACTCGCGCCAGACAAACGCGGCCATGCGTCCGGTCATCTTGTCGCGCCGATACGAATAAAACCGCACTGGGTCGGAATAGGTACACATACCGCCGCTATACACTTGCTGCACACCCGCTGCGCGCAGCGCGTGCCGCGCCAAGGTGAACAGGTTGGCGAGCCACTTGCCCGGCGCATGCGCAACGAACGCACTTTTCGCTTGTGTGTCCTGCGTGGTAAACGCGTCGTAAACGTCTTGTCCGACCTCAAACGCGGTAGGGCCGATGCCGGGGCCGATGTAGGCGAGTAAATCCGCGGGATCATCGCCGCTAGCGCGCATCACCTGCACCGTATTCGCGATCACGCCGCCGGAGAGTCCGCGCCAGCCAGCGTGTGCCGCCGCCACATGCGTGCCCGCGCGATTGGTGAACAGAATCGGCAAGCAGTCGGCAATCATGATGCTGCACACAGTGCCACGCAGGCGCGCAACGCTCGCATCGGCGTGCGGGCTTTCTTCGGCTTCGTTCACCGCATCGGCATCGACCACGCGCGTACCGTGCACTTGCCGCAACCACTTCGGCGTCTGCGGCAAATGCTGTTGCAGCAGCGCGCGGTTGCGCGCGACGGTGTGCGGGTCTTCGTCGGCGCGCAAGCCTAAATTGAAACTCGCGTGCGGGCCGACGCTGACGCCGCCGCTGCGCGTGGTGATGAAGGCTTTCACATTCGCCGGCGCGGGCCAGTCGGGCACAATCCAATCGTGGGACGGGTGTTTCACTCGGCGTCTTCCAGCGTTGCAATGAGCTTTTTCATATCAGCGGGCAAGGGCGCGCTCCAACTGCGGCGGCGGCGTGTGGCCGGATGGGTGAGTGCCAGCGTTTCCGCGTGCAAGGCCTGGCGCGTAAAGGTGAGCGCTTTTTTCAGCGCGCCATACACCGGATCACCCACAATCGGATGACCGATGGACGCCAGGTGCACGCGAATCTGGTGCGTGCGGCCGGTTTCGAGGCGGCAGCGCACTTGCGTGGCCTGCGTGAAATGCGCCATCGGCTCGTAATGCGTCACGGCGTGTTTGCCGCCGGGCACCACCGCCATGCGCGTGCGCTGGATTTTATGGCGGCCGATCGGCGCATCGACGCTGCCGGCGTTTTGCAAGAAGCCATGCACCACCGCCACGTATTCGCGGGTGACGCTGTGATCCTGCAACTGTCGCACCAACGCGGTTTGCGCGGTGAGGGTTTTCGCAACCACCAGCAGGCCGCTGGTTTCTTTGTCGAGACGATGCACAATGCCGGCGCGCGGTATCTGCGCCAACTGCGGGGCGTGCTGCAACAACGCGTTGAGCAGGGTGCCGTCCCAGTTGCCGCTGCCCGGATGCACCACCAGCCCGGCGGGTTTGTTGATGATGATCAGGTGTGCGTCTTCGAACACCACGTCGAGCGGAATATCCTGCGCGCGAAACGACGAAATACGCGGATCGGTCTCGGGATTGACCACCACTTTTTCGCCGCCCCACACTTTGTCTTTGGGGGCGGGGGAGGCGCCATCCAGCGTGATACGCCCGGCTTTCAACCAACCGCTCAAGCGGCTGCGCGAATGTTCGGGAAACATTTGCGCCAACGCGCAGTCAGAGCGTTGACCGGCATACGTGGTGGGCACTTCGGCATAAATAGCGGCCAGCGCCCGATCAGGCGCCGCTGCGAGCGGGTTTAAGTTATAATTTTCGATGATTTTTTTGGCGGTGTTCATATGACTAAGCGTATCAATCAACGCATTTTAGCGGTATTCGCAGCACTCATACTGGGTTGGTTGCTCGCCGCCTGCGGCGGACTCGGCGACAAAGACGACGAAACCAAGGGCTGGTCGGCGCAAAAGCTGTATGCCGAGGCGCGTGCGTCGCTCGATTCACGCGCTTATGAAAAAGCCGTCGGCTATTACCAGAAGCTCGAAGGGCGTTATCCGTACGGCCGCTTCGCTCAGCAATCGCAACTGGAACTCGCCTACGCCTACTACAAAGATAAAGACCCTGCCGGCGCGATCACCGCGGCCGAGCGTTTTATCAAGAATCATCCCAATCATCCCAATGTCGATTATTTGTATTACCTGAAGGGCCTCGCCAATTTCAACGAAGATCTGGGCATCATGGGCTACATCAGCAATCAGGATCTGACCGAGCGCGACCCCAAGGCCGCGCGCGATTCTTTTGATGCGTTCAAGGAACTGGTGGCCAAGTTTCCCGACAGCAAGTACACGCCCGACGCCATCGAGCGCATGAACTACCTGGTGAATACGCTCGCCGCGCACGAGGTGCATGTGGCGCGCTATTACGTCAAGCGCGGCGCCTACGTGGCTGCGGCGAACCGCGCGCAGTATTCGCTGAGAACCTATCCGCAGGCGCCGGCCAATGAAGAAGGGCTGTTGTTGATGGTCAAGGCGTACGACGCGCTGGGCATGAAAGATTTGCGCGACGACGCCGAGCGCGTGATGCTAAAAAACTTTCCCAACAGCAAGTACATGAAGGGCGACGGACGCCCCAGCGCCCCTTGGTGGCAAATCTGGAACTAATTAAAAATTGTTTAAAAACAAGTACTTACGTTTATTTCAGGATTGCTACGCCACGAGCATTCAACTCGCCTCGTAGCCCGCATCGTCGATCGCCGCTTTGAGCTGCGCCGGATTGGTTAGCGCAGCGTCATAGCGCACCAGCGCCTGTGCCGGATCGTGTGTCACCTGCGCGTCGCTGACACCCGGTGCGGCCTTGAGTACCCGCGTCACGCTGCTGACGCAGCCCATGCAAGTCATGCCTTTGATATTGAGCGTGGTTGATTCCATTGGCGTCTCCAAAATTTCCGTAGGATGGGTGGCGCGCAGCGTAACCCATCGCAATGTGTTGAATACGGCGTGATGGGTTACGCTGCGCTCCACCCATCCTACAATGCTTCACGCCTTCACGTTGTCACGCCTTCACCGTTTTCCATCGTTTAAGCAACAACGCATTGCTCACCACCGACACCGACGACAAGGCCATGGCGGCACCGGCAATGATTGGATTGAGAAAGCCGAATGCCGCCAGCGGAATGCCCAGTGCGTTGTAAAAAAATGCGAAAAACAAATTCTGCCGAATCTTCCTGAGCGTTGCGCGCGACAACCGAATCGCATCCACCACGCTCATCAGATCGTCGCGCATCAGTGTGATGTCCGCGGCCTGAATCGCCACATCAGCGCCGGCGCCGATGGCGAAACTCACGTCGGCGACGGCCAGTGCCGGCGCATCATTCACACCGTCGCCCACCATGCCGACGATTTGCCCGCCGCTGCCGTTGTCATTTTGCAAGGTTTGCACGCGGCTCGCTTTGTCCTGCGGCAGCATGCCGGCTTGCCACGCTTTAATGCCGGCCGCGGCTGCGATCGCCGCGGCAGTCAGCGCATTGTCGCCACTCAGCATCACAGGTGTGACGTGGAGCGCCAGCAATGCACGGATCGCGGCGGGTGTCGACGGCCGCAGGCGGTCGGCAATGGCGATGACACCCAGCGTGCGCCCCGCACGTGCGACGAATATCACCGTTTTCGCGGATTGATGTAGCGCCGCGACCTCACTGTCAGGCAAGGCCAGTCCGAGTTGCTGGGCAAAGGCCGGGGAGCCGAGCGCGGCATCAGCACCGTCGATGCGCGCTTGCAGGCCCATGCCCGCCAGCGAGCGAAAATCACTCAACGCGGCGAGCGTGATGTCTTGCGCGAGTGCGTGCGCCACTACCGCTTGCGCCAGCGGATGTTTCGAGCCTTGCTCCAGCGCGGCGGCAATCGCGAGCACCTGTTCGCGGCTCGCCCCATTGAGCGCGAGCACATCGGTCACCACCGGCTTGCCTTCGGTCAAGGTGCCGGTTTTGTCGAGCACCAGGGTGGTCAGTTTGCCCGCGGTTTCCAGCGCCGCGGCGTTGCGGATCAGCACGCCGGCGCGCGCGCCCATGCCGCTGCCCACCATAATCGCCGTCGGCGTGGCCAAACCCAGTGCGCAGGGACAGGCGATCACCAGCACCGCCACCGCGTTGATCATGCCGCTGGTAAAGTCGCCACCGATCCACCACCAGCCGAGCAGCGTCGCCACCGCAATGACCAAAACCACCGGCACAAAAATGCCCGAAATCGCATCGGCCAAACGCTGGATCGGCGCTTTGGAACCTTGCGCGTCTTCCACCAGCCGCACGATCGCCGCAAGCGCCGTCTGTTGGCCCACGCCGGTAGCCACGCAGCGCAGCAGGCCGTGTTGATTGATGGTGCCGGCATACACGCGCGCACCGGGTCGCTTGGCCGCGGGCAGGCTCTCGCCGGTGAGCAACGATTCGTCCACCGCGGATTCGCCGTCGAGCACGTCGCCGTCGACCGGCATGCTGTCGCCGGGGCGCACAATAAAAATATCGCGCAGTTGCAGATCGGCCACGTCGACCTCGACGCGCTGGCCGTCGCGTTCCAGCGTCGCGGTTTTCGGCGTCAGGCGCAGCAATGCTTCAATCGCCGAGGAGGCTTTGGCGCGCGCACGCAGTTCGAGCACCTTGCCCAGCAGCACCAGGGTGATCACCGTGGCGCTCGCTTCAAAATACACGTGGTGCGGCAATGCCAGCATGAACACCACTGTGCTGTAGAGATACGCCATCGAGGTGCCCAGCGCCACCAGCACATCCATATTCGCGCCGCCGCCGCGCAGCGCGTGCCAGGCGCCGACGTAAAAGCGGCTGCCGATCCACAACTGCACCGGTGTCGCTAATGCGAATTGCAGCGACAGCGGCAGCAGGTCGTGTTTGCCGATCAGCATGCCGAACATTTGCAGCACAAACGGCGCGGTCAGCACGGCGGCAATGACAAAGCGCTGCCATA
>JAYUAH010000255.1:0-2074 GCA_043741415.1 Betaproteobacteria bacterium | reverse complement strand
GTCTTTCGCGGGATCGTATTCATACACCAAGCCCTTCGGTTTCCAGCCCGGTGCAAGCCCGCCGAACACATACAACTTGCCGCCGGCGCCGATGCCGTAGAGCTCTTCGGAGGCCTCTGGAAACGGCGCGCCGCGCGACAGTTTTTGCGCCGCAGCCAAACCCGACGCCAGCAGCAGTGTCACTGCGATCAAATGCAATAAATATCGTAAGTATTTGTTTTTAAACAATTTTTTCTCCGTAAGCACTTCGCCTGAAAATAACCACTCGCTATCCTACGCTAATGCAGTGCCGCTTTGAACGCCGCAGAACGCCAGCACCGTATCGAGATGGTTTTCAAAATCACCAAAGCCGTGATCGCCGCCGGGTATCACGTGCTGCTGCGCGCCGCGATATTTTTCTACCCCCAAGCGATAGTCGAGCACTTCGTCGCCGGTGCGCGTGAGTAAAAAATAACGTTTGGGCGTAACGGTTGCGACTTCCAACGCTTTCAATTCAGCGATGTGTTGTGCAGTGAGTTCGTACGCCGCGCCGGTATATAAATTTTTCTGCGGCCCGAGTACGCCGCTCAACAACTCGTAAGGCCGCACCACAGGATTCACCAGTGCCACGCGCAGCGCGTAGTGCTCGGCGAGCCACGTCGCATAAAACCCGCCCAGCGAACTGCCGATCAGCGTAGCGCTGGGATAACGCTCGACCAGATCGCGCAACAGCGCCATCGCCGCCGACGGGCGATGCGGCAGCGCCGGCACCCGATAGTCGCGCGCGCGTCCCAGCGCGCGCGTGCGCTCGCCGATGAGCCGCGCTTTGAATGACTGCGGCGCGCTGTTGAAACCATGGATGTAAATCAGCATGAATCATCGCCGCCGCAAATACCTGACGCCGTGGCCGCGCGAGCGCCTGCTACGCCTTCCAATTGCGCGAGGTCACATACTCGCGGTTTATATCAGCCACTTTTTGCGTGCCGCAATTGCCCATCACCAGTTTCAATTCGCCTTGCAGGATTTCGAGCACGCGATTCACCCCCGCCTCGCCGAACGAGCCCAGGCCCCATAGCATCGGCCGCCCGATGCCCACGGCCGTGGCGCCGAGTGCCAGCGCCTTGAACACATCGGTGCCGCGACGCACGCCACCGTCAAGAAACACCGGTATCTTTTTGCCGACGGCCGCCACCACTTCAGGCAGCGCTTCGATGGTGCCGCGCCCGGTTTCGGTGGAACGCCCGCCGTGGTTCGACACCAGGATGCCGTCAAGACCGTATTCGAGACACAGCTTGGCATCTTCGTGCGTGTCGATGCCCTTCAATATGAATTTGCCTTTCCAATAATCACGCACCCGCGCGACAAACTTCCAGTCCATCGCTGGGTCAGCGCGGCGCACGCCGGTCATGTCGATGCCTTCGGTCATCGGGCGATGGCGGCCGACTTCGGGCCCGCCTTTGTGGCAGGCCTCGCACTGATTCATATCCTTGGGCCGCGTGCGCAAATAGGTTTCGCTGAAACGGCCTGTCGTGTTGTCGCAGGTGAGCGCGATTACCGTCACGCCGTTCGATTGAAAACGCTTCATCATTTGCACGCTTGCGTCCCACGAGTTCGGCGCATAGAACTGCTGCCACACCGGGCGCCCCGCCGCCTTGGTGACTTCCTCAATGGAAATGCCGGTGGAGGTGGATAACATCTGCGGCGCGCCGCGTGCACGCGCGGCACGCGCGACACCCGGTTCCGCATCCGGGTGCATCGAACCCTGGCCCCCGGTGGGGCAGGTGAAAATAGGCGCGTTGTAGGTGGTGCCGAACAAATCCACGCGCATATCCACCTTGGTGGCATCGCGCAGCCGGCGCGGGCGCAACTGCAAGTGCCGGAACCCTTCGCGATTTGCCAACAGTGTGGCATCGTCATCCGTACCGCTGGCCATGTACGACCAATGACCCTGGTGAACCTTGGTGCGCGCCGTGGCCTCGAAGTCGAACACCGTCAGCGCGTCTTTGGGATTGTCGACCACGCTCATGCGGTCGCGCAGGATATTAGCGAAAATACTTTGCTTGATGTCCTGCGCCATGCTGTCGTTGTGCAAAAA
>JAYUAH010000254.1:0-2076 GCA_043741415.1 Betaproteobacteria bacterium | reverse complement strand
CTGCAAAATCGCGCAGCGGATCAAAGCGCACCGCCTGCAAATGCGGCACGGCAGCGAGCGACGAACCGGGTGCGGTGAGCAGCGTGTAGCCATCCGGCACGCTCTTGGCAACGGCGTCGTTGGCAATGCCGCCGGTGGCGCCGGGGCGGCTGTCGACGATGACTTGCTGCCCCAGCAATTCCGACAACTTGGCCGCCAGCGGACGTCCCATCACATCAATCGCGCTGCCGGTGGCGAAACCGTGGATCAGGCGTATCGGGCGCGTGGGATAAGTCTGCGCCTGAGCCGCTGCCGTGAGTGCAAGTAAAAACGCCAGTAAATTAAATTTCATTTAAAAACAAATACTTACGTTAATTCTCTTAAACCACGTTGCGCTGGCGTAAATCCGCAATTTGCCCGTCCTGATAGCCCAGCTCGTGCAGGATTTCATCCGTGTGTTCGCCGCAATCGGGCGTGATGCAGCGTATCTCATGCGGTGTGCGCGACAAACGAAACGGCTGATTGACCAGCGCCACATCGCCGAGTGTCGGGTGATGTATCGGCGCCGCCATTTGGTTGTATTGCACCTGCGGGTCGGCGAACACCTGATCCATTTTATAGATCGGACCGCCGGCCACACCCAGCGCTTCAAAACTTTTTTCCCAATAGGCGCTGCTTTGTTTGATCATCTCGTCTTGCAGCAGCTTGTTCAACGCGGCGCGATTTTTCGAGCGCGCGGGGCCCGTCTTGTATTCGGGCAGGTCGATCAACTGTTCAACACTCAGCGCCTTGCACACGCGCGCATACATCTCGTCGCCGGCAGCGGCGATGTTCATATAGCCGTCGGCGGTTTGGAACACACCGGTGGGTATGCTGGTGGGATGATCATTGCCCGCCTGCTCGGGAATTTCATGCGCGAAGGTCCAGCGCGCGGCCTGAAAATCGAGCAGCGCAATCATCGCGTTGAGCAACGACACTTCCACCCATTGTCCTTCGCCGGATACTTCGCGCTCGAGCAGCGCGGTCAACACCCCAGTCGCCAGATACAGGCCTGCCGCCGAATCCGACACCGCGCAGCCCGCGCGCATCGGGCCTTTGCCCGGCTCGCCGGTAATGGCCATCAGCCCGCCCATGCCTTGCGTCACCTGATCGAAGCCGGGACGCTTGGCATACGGACCGCTTTGGCCGAAGCCCGAAATGCTGGCGAGCACGATTTTTTTGTTGATCTTTTTCAGCGACTCGTAATCGATGCCGAGACGAAATTTCACATCGGGTCGATAATTTTCCGCCACCACATCCGAGCGCTCGACGAGTTGATTGAAAATCTTCAGGCCGTCGGCATCTTTCAAGTTCAAGGTGAAGCCGCGCTTGTTGCGATGCAGGTTCTGAAAATCCGCGCCGTTGCGATTGCCGCCCCAACCGTCTGACATATTCAAGCCCGGCGGCGTTTCGATTTTGATCACATCCGCGCCCCAGTCGGCGAACTGGCGCACGCACGTAGGGCCGGAGCGCACCCGGGTCAAATCGATCACACGAAAACGGGCCAGCGGGCCGCGGCGCGGCGTGGTTGCAGTCATTGCTTGATTACCTCGAATGGAAACGAATAGGAACGAATGGAAAAGAGCGCACGGATGGATATTGCCTCTGCGGCGAGGCGCAAGTTTCGCACAAAATGGCGCGGCGAGTCTGTTAGTAACGGCACAATTCGGGTCACCGGTGCACTCGATATCGCAAGCAATGTATATACGTAAGTATTTGTTTTTAAACAATATTTTTATTTTCGTCTATGCCTTTCCAGCGCCTGCAATCGGTTGTTCATGGGCGGCGGATCTGACGTAGAATTTTGCGTTGCTATCCCCATCACCATACCGGCGAACCACCATGCTGCTTTCCATACCCGCCATGAAGCCTCGCGCCGACCGCGTGCACGTATTGCGCGACAACGAAACCGAAACTTGGCGCAGCGATTACACCGAGCGCCGCGCCGGCGTGTCGCAAGTGCTGTTGGTCGAACAGCAAATACCGGGCTCGAAAATGTTGTCGCACTTTCACGGCGTCGATCAGTTTCAAGTGATCGTCGGCGGGCATGGCAAGCTC
>JAYUAH010000253.1:0-2079 GCA_043741415.1 Betaproteobacteria bacterium | reverse complement strand
CTTCCACATCAAATCGCACTACTGCGGCTTCACTCATGATCGTCTCCTAGAGTTTACTTCTTTTTCATCACTTCGGGTATCAACCCAGTATGCACCTGCCCGGCGCGGAACGGCTCTGATTTCAAAATCATCAGCACCGCAGGAATGTTGTGCTTCAACCCCTGAATCTCGAACGCTTCCAGCGCTGTGATCAACTTGTCGATGGCCGCTTCGCGTGTAGGCGCGTGCGCGATCACCTTGGCAATCATCGGATCGTAATGCGGCGTCACCTCGCGGCCTTCGGCAAACCCGGTTTCCACGCGCACGCTGCCATCCATAGGTGGGCGAAACACATTCAGTCTGCCTGGCGATGGATAAAAATTCTTCGGGTCTTCCGCATAGACGCGCGCCTGTATCGCATGGCCCTTCACTTCGATCTTGTGCGGCAGTATATCGCTGAGTCGTTCGCCTGCCGCAGAACGAATTTGCGCTTTCACCAGATCGACACCGGTGACTTCTTCGGTCACGCCATGTTCCACCTGCAAGCGCGTGTTCATTTCGAGAAAGTTGAACGAGCCATCCGCACCCAACAGCATTTCCACCGTGCCGATGTTGTCGTAGCCGATGTTGCGCATGATGTCGGCAATGTGTTCGGCCACCTCGGTAGCTTTCGCACGCGAAATCAACGGCCCCGGCGCCTCTTCAATCACCTTCTGATTGCGCCGCTGCGTCGAGCAATCGCGCTCGAACAAGTGCGCGACATTGCCGTGTTGATCCCCCAAAATCTGAAACTCCACGTGGCGCGGCCGCTCGAACAGCCGTTCCAGATAGACCTCCGCATTACCAAAGCCGCGATTCGCCATGGAACGCGAACGTTCCACAGTCTCCAGCAACTGCGCTTCGTCTTTCGCCGGCAACATACCGATGCCACCACCACCACCCGCAGGCTTGACCAGCACAGGGTAGCCAATCTCGCGCGCCGCTGCGAGGATAGCCTCATTGTCTATCGGCAACACCGGCGAGCCTTTGGACATCGGCATGCCGTGCTGCGCCGCGAGTTCACGCGCGCGGGTCTTGTGACCCATCGCGTCTATCCACTTCGGCGACGGGCCGATGAAGCGCGCACCCGCATCGATCACGCGCTGCGCAAAGCCCGCGTTCTCCGACAGAAAACCATAGCCCGGATGCAAACCATCGGCATGCGATTTGCGCAGGATGTCGATGATCAAATCCTGATTGAGATAACTCTCACGCGCCGGCGCGGGGCCGATGGCATAAGTTTCGCTCGCCATCGCCAGATACGGCGCGCCGGCGTCGGCTTCGGAATAAAGCGCGACGGATGGGATACCCATTTCATTGAGGGCACGCAGCACGCGCGATGCGACAGCGCCGCGGTTCGCAACAATGACTTTGTTGAACATGAATGGCGCTCTTTGATAGATCAATGAATGGACACAGTGCGGATTACGGCTTACCGGGAACACGAATTGTAACGGGCAGCGATCATTACGAATACGACGCGCGGGATCGCCTGATGCGGCGCACCGCTATCATCGATTCGCACATTGCGGGTTACGGCGCAAAGTGCGTGCCCGCTCTTGAACGCGGCTAGTCTGAACATTCACCCGCACGGGTTGTGGCTCGACGGCGTCTACCGCATCCGGGAAGGCGTGGCCGATGGCGGACCGATCTTCCACAAACGCAACTGCCGGCCACTGCCCAACTCGAAGCGCTGCCGTATAAAATAATCAAATAAATCATTAGGTTACTGTCTGAGACCGGGCACCTTATCGTAGAAGAAGAGGTTTACGCCGCCGGCACCGATCCGGATAACGTGCTCGCCCCGCTGCAAGCGGCAGCGGCCACCTGGCGCATCGCGCAAGGCCCGCGCGCGGGGTGCAAAGTGCTCAGCCTGCAACAGGGGCAATCACTGCCGTTCACCCACAGCAGAGAGCCGCTGTGCGTCAACGCGCATAGCCCTTCGGCAGGCGCCGGACAGGCTTCAGTCTGCACGCCGGCGTGCGCTGCGAGGCCGCTGACCGGCAAGGGCTGGAGCAACTGTGTAGATACATCACGCGGCCTGCGATCAGCAACGAGCGG